>CAIQIC010000399.1 GCA_903871765.1 uncultured Lentisphaerota bacterium | reverse complement strand
TCAGTGAAGCCCTGATGCTTGGATTTCACAGCCGCTCAGCCGCGGCGGCGGAAGGCGCCGCCGAGGCGCGTGGCGACAAATCCGATCGTGCCGGTGAACGCCTCGCCGCTCCACAGCCGCAGCAGCAGCGCGCCGGGAGAAATCGGCTCAGCCGGCCGGACCTCCTTGAACTGCGGCAGCAGCAGCAGCAGGGCCAGGAGGCGCAGGACGCCGGAGACGACAAAGACGGCCGGCAGCGGCGAGAGGTACGTGACGTGCAGCGCGCCCAGGCGGTAGGTGTTGGGCAGGTGCGTGGCCAGCCACGCGCCCAGCACGACGCCGCCGAGCAGGGTGAAAAAGCCGTTGAGCACGCTGAAGTACGCCATGACGCGGGCGCGCTTGCGCGGCGCGACGGCGTCGAAGATGAAATTCTGCGTGGCCAGGTTGAAGCCGGACCAGGCCGCCCCGGACAGCACCTGCTGGGCGAGCAGGATGTAAAAGTTACTGGTGACGGCCCAGACGATGGGCAGGATGGGCAGGAGCCAGCCCGTGGCCACGAGCACGGCGCGGTGGCCGTGGCGGTCCCCGATCCGGCCCCACCAGCGGAAGAACACCGCCTGCGCGCTGAACATGGTGACGATGTTGAGGGTGAATTGGGTGTAGGTCCACTGCAGGTCGCGCAGCATGTACACGTTGAAAAACGGCGCGCCGACGTTGGTGGCGCCGTTGATCAGCGCGACGAAGAAGGCAAACTTGGCGAAGTTGGACCGGGGCGTGCGGCGCAGAAAGTCCCAGAAGGAGAAATAGGCGTCGCCCTCCGCGCGGTGGGGCGGATCGTAATGCCGGGTGAACAACCCGGCGCCGGTCAGGCGGGCCGCCAGCGCGATGCCGAACAGGAGTCCGAAGCCCAGCCAGACCCGCTGCGCCCGCTCGAAGCAGCCCAGCAACAGGCCGCCCAGCAGATTGGCCCCGGTCAGGCAGGCGAAGATGATGCCGTAGCGGTGGCCAAGGTAATCGCCGCGGCGCGCCTCCGGGATCACGTCGCCCATCAGGCTCATCCAGGCCGGCATCGGCAGGTTGCCGCAGAAGATGGCCAGCAGGGCCAGAGCGACCGCCGCGCCCACCCCCACGGCGGGGAACAGCAGCGGCACCAGGAACAAGGGCGCGTACATCAGGGCATGCAGCATGACGGTCAGCGCCAGGAACTTCCGCCGCTGCCCGGTGCGTTCCACCCACCACGCGCCGGCCAGTTGCGCCAGCGCGCCCAGCAGCACCGGGCCGGAGGTCAGCAGCGCGATGGCCAGGTTGCCAGCGCGGAGAAAGATCAGAAACGGCGAGGTAAAGGTTTCGCCGCAGCCGGCCATGATCGCCCAGGTGGAGCCCTCGACAACCGACAGGCGCATGGTGCGCCGCTTGGCGGCGGTGTCCGCGGCGGCGGACGGCGCGGCAGTGGTGACTATGGGGGTTGCGTTCATGCGCCGGCCGGTGGCTGGCAGCGGATGGGATTCAGGTGAATGTTATCCTGAAAAAAGAATTCTCACATCCAATGGAACTTTCACCCAGTTGGTGAAGACCGTGCAAACCATGCTCAGTTCCCAGCAAATTGATCATCAATATTTTTCGCGCCTTTCGCGTGTTTCGTAGTGTTATCAACTGCCGAATCCAGGTGTTTTTCCAGCCAGGCGGCGAGCTGCCCCATGTCCGGCACGCGGAAGTCCGCCGCCGTCGGCTGCGTGCCGCCGACGCGCACGGTCCGGCAGCCGGCCCGCCGGCCGGCCTCGATGTCGCGCTCGTGGTCCCCGATCATCCACGACCGCCGCACATCGAACCCGTGGTCGCGCGCCGCGGCCAGGAGCAGCCCTGGATTCGGCTTGCGGTCCGGGTGCGCGTCGTCCGCCGCCGTGCTGACGCGGATGTCCGCCAGCGCGCGCAGGCCCGCCCGCCGCACGGCGTCCTGCAGCCGCCGGTGCATGGCCGCCAGGGCTTCCGGCGCGATGTCACCGGTGGCGACCCCCTTCTGGTTGGTCACAATCACCGCCGCGTAACCGCGCGCCTGCACGACGCGCAGTGCGGCGAGGAATTCCGGCAGGACGACAAACTCCTCCGGCCGCTCGATATAGCGGCGTCCCTCCGGCGGCGGCATGTTCACGATGCCGTCGCGGTCGAAAAAAACACACGGCTGGCGCATGGCGGGGGATGGTACAGGGCGGCGCGGCGGTTTCCAAGCTCCGGCTGGGATTCTTCGATCTGGCGCTATTTTGTGATGGGGGCGGTGGGGTGGGTCGTTTACAGGGTGTGTGGTGAGGATCGAAGAAGCGCCGTGCATCGGGCGGCACCGGTCACGCGTGATTTCCGTCCGTCTACTGTGTTGTCGGGGATCGCCGCGTATGCGTATACAGCGGCGACCCCGACGCCTTGCAGCCGAACGAAACTGACGCGTTCCGGTGTCGGGGCGCAGAAAGCGCCCGACCCGATGCACGGCACGTTTGCACCCATCGCGGGGACGCGATGGAGGAGGGGACTTTACTCACCTGGCGCGGGTGTTCCCGTCACCAGCGTGAGCAGGTTTTGACATTTCTCTTTTCGGGACGATCAACACAACATTGCCTTCGACTGTCATGCGCACTTTGCATTGTTGGGCCATGCGCCAAAGTGCCTCGCGCCGAGTGATTTCCCTTGTATACATGGTCACACGGGGTGGCGTGTCCGATTGCCCTGATAGTTTGATAATGCAGTTAAAATTGGGAAACAGTGGCTCAGTAAGAACGTCGTCAAGAGGCTTATTGGAAACTTCGATATCTATGTTTTGCTCCAGATACTCCTGCCACGGACGGTAATCCTTGTTCAAGAAACCGTGCCACGGTTGAACGGAACGGCACCCTGCGATGATGCCTATGAGCGCTATGGTCATCATCCTATTCATTTCTCATCTCTTTGCAGAACAAGAACGATTAACGGCAGCGGACGCGATCCCGATTCTTCCGAGAGATCGGGACATCCCTCCGATAAGAAAGCACGAGCAACGCTTGATCATCCAACATGGCCGATTGCATGCGTTCTGAATTCTGACTTCTGAATTCAGTCTACTGGTTTGTGCGGCCGCTCCTACGGCCGCGCAGCGGCGAGGTGCAGGCCGACGTAGAGCCGGGGATCCACGAGGCAGCCGCGGGCGCGCTGCGCGGCGAGCCATTTGTCCGCCGTGGCGAGCGGGACCTCGTGGACGACAATGTCCTCGAGTTCATCCCCGCCGCCGGCATGAACCTTCTGCAGGCCGCGGGCGCGGAAGTAGGTGATCAGGGTGCACGACAGGCCAGAGGCCAGCGGCCCGTCGAAGAGCAGGTCCAGCGTGGCGGCTGCGTAGCCGGTTTCTTCGAGCAACTCGCGCCGGGCGGCCACCGCCAGATCCTCCTGCTCGGCGCCGGGCAAGTCGCCGGCCAGGCCGGCGGGCAGTTCGATCACCTGCGCATCCAGCGCGGCGCGGTACTGCTCGACCAGTACGATCTGGCGGTCGTCGGTGACCGCGATGATGGCGACGATGCCCCGCACGCCGTGGCGCTCGACATATTCCCAGCCTTCCCAGTCCAGCAGGCGGAGGTAGCGTCCGGTGCCCAGTATTCTGCCGCGCGCCGTGGCCATGCGCCGCTTCATAGCCCGCCGCCCGCGCCGATGCAAGGCAATTGCGTCGCCGGGGATTCGGCGGTAGGCTGCACCCGTGCGCCGTAAATCGAATGTGCTGTTCATCCAGTTGCCGCAACTGGATAACGACGTTCATGGACCCCATGAGAACGTCCCGCTCGCCGCGGCCTACCTGACGCATGCCCTGGAGCGGTCGGAGGAGCGCCGCCTCTACACGGCGCAGACTCTGGGTCCCCCGGACGAAGACGGCGACGACGGTGCGCTCGTCGCGTCCATCCTCGCCCGGGAACCGGCCGTGGTCGCCGCCACGCTCTACCTGTGGAACGTCGAGCGCACGCTGCGCGTCCTCCGGCTCGTCAAACAGCGGCTTCCCTCCGTGCGTATCGCGGTTGGCGGTCCGGAGGTGGCTGCGGAGCACCCCTTCCTCTTCCGCTCCGGCGTGGTGGACGCCGCCGTGGCGGGCGAGGGCGAAGGCGTGCTGCCCCTGCTCCTGCGCGCGCTGCGCACGGGCCGCGATCCGAACGCGCACGGGATCGCCTGGCGCTCGGGCGCCGGGTTCCGCTGGGGCCGGCGACCCGCCCCGGCGATGGCCCTCTGCGATGCGCTCCCGCCACCCGCATACGGGCTTCTGGAACCCGACCCCGCCGGCATGGCCTACACGGAAGCCTCGCGGGGCTGTCCGCTGGCCTGCACGTACTGCCGCTATCATCACCTGCGTGCCCGCCCGACGTATCTGGAGCCCGCGGACGTCATCGCCCGCGTCGCCGCGCTGCGCCGGCGGGGCGCGCGGGAAATTCGCTTTGTGGATCCGACCTTCAACGCGCACCCGCGGTTCCGGGAGATCGTGCGCTGGCTCGCCCGCCTCAATCGGACCGGCGGTCTCCGTTTCTTTGCCGAGCTGCGCGGCGATGTGCTGACGCCGGACGACGCCGATTGGCTGGCCGCCGCGCGCTTTGCCGAGATCGAAATCGGCGTGCAGACGATCGCGCCCCGCGTGCTGGAACTGATCCGCAGACCCACGCGGCTCGAATCGCTGGAGTGCGGCATTACGGCCCTGCTCGCACGGGGCATCGCCGTGACCGTGGACCTCATGTACGGTTTGCCGGGCCAGACGTTCGACGGGTTCAGCCGGTCGCTCGATTGGGCCCACGGCCTGGGGCGGCGGGGGCAAAAACTCAACGTGCAGTGCCTGCAGACGCTGTTGATTCCGGGCACGGATCTGCGGCGCCTGCGCCGCCGCTGGAGCATCCGGTCGCTGCCGAAGCCGCCCTACGGCGTCCTCTCGACCAACACATTTTCCGAGCGCGAGATGCACAGGGCGGAGGAGCTGCTGCAGCAACGTACGCCGGCTCAGCAGGATTGCGTTACCGTGCGCTTCATGGGCCGCCATCTGCCGGATCTCTTCCCCGAACGGATTCACATTCATCTGCCGGCTGATCCGTTGCCGGGGCGCATCCCAGGGTTTAGCGCCCGCCGGGCCGTACTGCTGCACGGCGACGACCTCTGGGCCGCGCGCGCTGAACTCTTGTCCATCCTTTGCGCGGCCGTGCGGCGGGAACCCGGCATCCTGTGGCAGTTTGTGCTTGTGCCCGGGCGGGAAGAGCCGCTCGATTTGCTGGACCTGCTCATCGCCGGGCTGCGGGGCTTCCCTGCGCACCTCAACGACCGGTATGCCGCGGTGCGGTTCGCGCGGAAGATGGCGGCGCGCCGGCTCTTCGTGCAACTGCGGCGCGACCGGACGTACGAACTGTCCTGGACCGCAGCCGCCGAGCGCATGCTGCGCGCGGCATTCTGGTGACGGGGGGATCGGAGACTTCAGCGATTGTGGTTTCGTTTGGAGCGGAACCGGCTTGCCCTGCGAAGATTCAAGACCGGCGCGCTTGCCCCTCCCGCCCGATGCTGGCATGATCTCCATCGTGAACTTGCTGCTTGTGATCGGCTGCCACGAGCGTGTGCCCGTACCGGCCGATCGGGGATTTCACATCGGTTGTGGCGCGCGCCGGGCGAACTGGGGCAACAATCCATGAGGTGAGCCATGCAACGCGGGTGGCGGGTTGGTCTGCTGGTCAATACGGTGCTGCTGGCGGCGGCGGCGCTTTACTTCTGTGTCGCGCCGGCGGCGATCCTGGCGCGGCGCCTGGCCGATCCGGCATTGCGGCATCCGGGCGTGCCGGCGTTCACGTGGGGTCTGCATCGGGCGCTCGCGCCCCGCCTCCAACAGTGGGCCGAGGCGCGCGTGGCCTCGGGCGTGGCGGGACACCTGAATCGCCACGTGGTGCCGGATACGGAGTGGCCGATCTTCACCTGCGTGTTCTACCTGATGGCGACCGAGAACCTCCAGGCGGAATGGGTCAAGACCCGGCCGGCGGACGATCCCGGCGCGCCGGCGGTCTACGCGCGGCCCGCCCTCGACGCAGCCGTGCGACTGGTGACCGATCCGGTGCATCACACCTGGGTGCGCGAACATTGGGGACCGGACTACCTGCACCGCGAGAACGTCTTCTTCCGCTCGCTGCTGATCGCGGCGCTGGCGCGCTACGAGCGGCTGACCGGCGAACGCCGTCACCATGCCCTGCTGGTGGACCAGGCGGGCTCGCTGGCCGACGAACTGGACCGCTCGCCCGCGGGGATTCTGGACGATTATCCGCAGGAGTGCTATCCGATCGACGTGCTGGCGGCGGTCGCGTGGATCCGCGACTCCGACGACGTCACGGGTCTGGATCACCGCGCCTTTGTGGAGCGGGCGCACCGGGCGTTTTTGCCGCCGCTCACGGATCACGGCCTGCCGATCTACCGTCTCGACCAGCACTCGTTCGCGGTGTTGGACGGCTCGCGCGGCACGGGCAACTCCTGGGTGCTGCTGTTTGCGCCGCGGCTCTGGCCGGAGGATGCGCAGCGCTGGTGCGAGACCTACGTGCGCCATTTCTGGCAGGCGCGCTGGCTGTGCCGCGGCTTCCGCGAGTATGCGTCGGACGCGGGCGAGCCGGATTTCGGTTTCGACGTGGACGCCGGGCCGATTATCGCGGGCTTCAGCCCGGCGGCCAACGCCTTTGCGGTGGCGGGGCTGCGCGCGATGGGGCGGTTCGACCTGGCCTGGCCGATTTCGGCCGAGGTGCTGGTGTCCACCTGGCCGCTGCCGCACGGCCGGCTCGCCGCGGCGTCGTGGCTTTCCAGTTCTCAGCACGCGCCCTACCTGGGCGAGGCAGCGCTGCTGAGCCAGTTCACCACCCCGCCGGCGCCGGGGGTGCGGCTGCGCGTCGGGCAGGGGGCTCCACCGCCGATCGTGTGGGTGGGCTTTCTCCTCTACCTGGGCGGGGCCGCGCTGCTGCTGTTCGCGGCGCGTCAACGCTGGCGGCGGAATTGCACCGCCGCCTGGGAACAGATGCCGGGGCTGCGCGCTCAGATGGTTGTCTGGTGGGCGTTGCTGGTCGCGGCGCTCATGGCGCTGGCGGCCGGCGCCACTTGGCTCGCGTTCCTGGCGGTGGCGCTGGCGCAACTGCTGCCGCGCCTGACCGCCCGCCGATGTCTTCCGAGACCCATCGTCCAGGCTCCGGCCATCAATAATCGGATGGATTAACCGCAAAGATCACAAAGATCGCATAGATCGTCAGGTTGGATACTAAGAGGTGATCTTCATTTTTGCGATCTTTGCTCTTCCCAAGGGGAGGACTTTCAGGTTCTTTCGCGGCAAATCCGCCGACCGCTGAGACCAAGCATCGCCTGTACCCTGGACCGGCGGTCTTGCTCCTCCGGCCCGATGCTGGCATGATCCGCACCACGAACTTGCTGCAAGGAGAAATAGGATCATGAAAAGAAATGTTTTTCGAACGG
>CAIQIC010000398.1 GCA_903871765.1 uncultured Lentisphaerota bacterium | reverse complement strand
GCTCGACGAGGCGGCGGGCGGTTTCCAGGTCGCCCAACGCCAGGGCGCGCGCGCCGGCCGCGGCGCAGGTCAGGGCCACGGCGCGGCCCGCCCCGCCGGTGCCCAGTACAAAGACCGTCTCGCCCTGCACCGCGCAGCCGAAGGCTTCCCGATGCGCCTCCAGAAAGCCGTAGCCGTCGGTATTATGCCCCACCAGCCCATTACGACGGAATTCGATGGTGTTGACCGCGCCCAGCCGGCGCGCGGAGTCGTCCAGCAACGGCAGGCCTTGAAACGCCGCTTCCTTCAGCGGAACGGTCAGGTTTACGCCGCCGAAGCCGAGTTCGCGCAGCATCTCGAGCGCCTTCATCAAGCGCTCCGGGGCAACATCGAACGCCACGTAGACCGCGTCCCAGCCAAGCTGCGCAAAGGCGGCGTTGTGCATGACGGGCGAGAAACTGTGGCCGATGGGATGACCCAGCACCGCAAACACTTGTGTCTGTCCGCCGATGTTCTTGCCCATCCTGATACGTCCCATCTTCATCCTGCACGCAGCCCCCGCGGTGGCGGGCGTTGTACCCCTGGGCCTGCGGCCGCTGCGCAAAACGAATGGACATAGTTTTTCAAGCTTTGGAGATTTACGCCAGCTTTTTTATCGCTGCGCGCCGGCCCCGGCGATATACTGCCGGCATGCTGATGGTGTTCGACAACGTGAGGAAACCCGAGGCATCCGGGGCGCCGGCGGCGGATCCGGTGAAATGAACTTCGCGGTTTACCGCCGCGCAGCGGCCGGTCTGCTGCTCTGCGCCGGTTGCGCCACGGGATTGAACTCCATGAAATCCGCCTATGTCATCCGCCGGGCGCCAACGGCGCCGTTGCTCCAGGGCCGGTGGGACGAACCGGCCTGGCGCGGGGCCAACGTGCTCGCCGTGGATTGTTTCGCCGTTGGCCGCGGCAGCGACCACCGGCCGCGGACGCGCGCCAAACTCACGTACACCGCGGAGGGGCTGTTGGTGTTTTTCCGCGTGGCTGACCGCTATGTCGTCAGCACGCGCACCAACTTTCAGGACGCGGTGTACAAGGATGCCTGCGTCGAATGCTTTGTCCAACCCAAGCCGGACAAGGGCTATTTTAACTTCGAGATGAACGCCGGCGGCACGCTCCTGCTCACGTACATCGAGGATCCGACACGGACGCCCGACGGCTTTAAGAAATTCAGCCGGCTGCCCGCGGCGGCCGATGCGCGCGTGCCGCGCTATCATTCCCTGCCGCGGGTGGTGGCGCCGGAGGCGGCCGGGCCGGTGGACTGGTGCGTGGAATACTTCATCCCCTTCGCGCTGCTGGCGGAATACGTCGGACCGCTCGGTCCCATCGCCGGCCAGACGTGGCGCGCGAATTTCTTCAAATGCGCCGACGACTCCTCGCATCCGCACTGGGCGTCCTGGGCGCCGCTCCCTGCCGACTTCGCCGGCGGTTTTCACCGCCCCGACTGTTTTGCGCCCATCCGGTTCGAATAAGCAGGGCGCCCTTCGGGGCTATCCCCTTGATGTTGCATGGGATGCCCTGCTCGGAATGAATTGACATGGTGCCTGGGCGCAACTTAGTATATTGAAAATATAAACGGGGGCATATGATGAAAGGCTGGCAGTATTACATCAGCTTGGTTATGGGGGCGGCTTGCCTGATTCTGGCTATATGCGTGGTCCGGATCGGAAAGACCACCCAGCAGTTGCAACTGCAACTGCAGCAGCAGCAGCATGAAATCAACAGCGGCCTGCTCAATCAGAACAACCTGCAGTTGGCCAACAATATCCTGGTCGACATGGCCAAGGTGGCCCTCAGCAACGCGCGCATGTCCAAAATCCTGACGGATAACGGCTACACCATCAATACCAATCAGACGCCGACCGGCGCCGTCAGCAACGCGCTGTCCACGAATGCGGGGAAGACACCATGAACCAGACCTCCGAATCCAACGGCCGGACAGGCTGGCCTATCGTCCTGATCGCCGCGAGCCTGCTGCTGGTTCTCGGCCGCGACCTCCTTGATAATAACCGGCAGCAAGCGGCGCTGAAGCTGACCGTGGCCCGGCAGGAAGAGGGTGTGGCGAAATCCCGCGACGTCGCCAAGGGCTTTGAGAAAATGATGCGCGATCTCCTGCAACTGGCTCAGACCGACACCGAGGCCCAGGCTATTGTTGCGAAGTACGGCATCGCCGTCAACGCTCCGCCGGCCGCGCGGCCGAAATAACCTTGCTGCCGTCGGCGTTAACGCCAGAATCCTTCGCGCTCAGTCCCACGCGCAGAGCGCTTCGACATAAGCGGCGGAACCGTCGCGGAGCCAGCCGTCGAGCTGGGCCTGATCCTTGAGCTGCTGGCCGCGCAGCCGGGGGACGACCACAAACCGGCAGTCCGCTTCGGGCAGCGCGGTCATGTCGCTCCACAGCTTCTCAAACTGCGCCACCGGGTACACATCCTCCTGGCCATGGCCCCAGCGCTTCTTGACGTCCTTGAGCGTAATGTAGGTCGGCAGGCGGGCGGCGACGACGCGGAGGGCGGCCGCGATTTTTTCCGTGGCGCCGTCGGCCGCTCCCTGTGCCCCGGCGGGGCTGCCGGAACCGGTCGGTTCGCGGGTGGCCAGCAGATCGGCGCGGGTCAATCCGAAGATCGCCAGCAGGCGGTCAATATGGATCCAGGTGCTTTGGGAGTTGTAGAAAGAGAGCGCGAACTCCGCCTCTTCGCGCGGCATGGCGAGGCCCTCGACCAGGCGCACGCGGCCGCCGATGCGTGCCAGGCCGCCGCCGCGGTCCTCGATGCGGCGGGCCATGACCTCAAAAGTGAGACACGCGCTGGAGCGGATATGCAGGCCCAGCAGCGCGGGATCCACGTCCGCGCCGGCGGTGTCGATGTTGTGGAGGAACAGGTGCTGGAGCTGCGGCCGCTCGGCTAGCAGCGCGGCCAGCACGCCGTTGCGCAGCAGGTTGGGCACCTCAAACCAGTGGCCGACGGGATGCAGACACTGGAAGGGCACGTTGTCGGTGTAATCGTTGCCTTCGCCGGCCTGGCGCGCCCAGTGAATCAGCGCGGCGTGCAGGCTGTCGCGGACCTTTTGCGCCTGCTCGTCAAGACGTTGCTGCGGCCTGTCCTCCCAGGCGAAGCGCAGGTCGCGCTCCATCGGAATCAGGCGCAGACCGATGGCCCGGCCGGGCGACAAGAGCAACGGACCTTCATAGCCGTAGTTCCGGCAGAACGCGAGATACTCACGGATGGGCGCATGGGTCAGGTAGCTGGTGGTGATCAGGTGCGGTAACGGCTTGCCGAGCTCCCGGCCCAGGCGACGGCTCTTGGCCAGGTGCACCTCGATGAAACTGCGGTGGCGGCCGCCCAGCTTGCAGAACGGATGCAGCGCCTTGACCACGCCGGCGCCCTGTGTCCAGCGGCTGCCGACACCCGCGGCCAGGCTGACGACCGCCACCGCGCCATCGGCCAGCGCAGCCAGTCCGGCCTGCCGGCACGCCGGATCCAGGCCGCCCGAGGCGTCCAGAACGTCCGCGGGGCGGACATCCTCCAGCGTCGTGCTGGCCGGCAACCGGTTTTGCGCGAGGCCCAGCCGGCCGTTGCGCACGTCGGTCCGGATCTGCTCGTGCAGGGCGGCATCGAATCCGCCCTGCGCCAGCAGCGCGGCCAGCGTCTGATCCGTTTGGGCCTCCGGCCCGGAGCGCGGCAGCAACCGTTCGAACAGCGTCTCCACCATGCCATGCAACTCCGGTCGGATGTGGCAGGCGGCGCCCAAGCGACTCAACTCGGCGCGGGTCGTCGCCGGCAGGGCCTGCGGATCGGTCCGCAGCCAGCGCGGGACCATTCGGGCATAGTAGCCCGGAGGCATGAGGGCCTCGTCCCCGGTCAGCAACCGGGCCGAGGTACCCTGCGCATTGATCGCAAAATCATAGACCACCGGCTCCATGGCGAAGGGCAGGGCGTGTTGCAGTTCGCGCTTGGCGGCGCACATGGCGGCGCCGAGGAAATCCTGGCCGTCGCGCTGCCGCGCGGGATCGAAGATGAACCCCATGCCGCCGCCGGACATGCCGCCGAGCATCCAGAAACCCCAGAAGTGTTCGCCGAATTTTTCCCGTACCCGCTCGATCAGGATCTCCGTGTAAAAGGTGCTGGCCCAGGGGATGATGGTTTGCAGGGGGCCGGTGAAGTTATACGTGGTGCTCTGCCCGATGGCGCGAATATCGCCCTGTTGCAACGCGTCCAGAATCCGGTCGAACACGCGCCGGGCCTCCTGCCGTCCGCGCCATTCGGCTTCGGAGCGCAGCAGGTACTTCTCGGTGACCATCTCAAGAATGGGCCCCACGTTCTGCGCCATGCCGCCATGGACGAGCACCAGACTCTGCTGCAGCCGCGCGCAGGTCGCGGCGGAGATCTCCCGCGCGTCGAGCAGGTGGTGCTGGGGCAGCAACCGGCCGCGGCTGATGCCGAACTCCGGGTCGCCCGCGGCCGCTGTCACGCCGCAGATCAATTTCGTGGCGGGCCAAAGCCCGCCGGAATCCTGCCACCCGCCGCCGGAACCGGCGAGCCATTCGCCCAGGATGGCGCGGGCGGCCACCAGGCGCCGTTCGGTTTCGTCTAACGCGCCGGTCAATGACCGCGCCTGGCCCGTGGCGCGCATGCAGGCGGCGATCAGGGCGGCGAGCAGGTTGGTCGAGACCGCCAATCGCGAGCCTTTGGGAATGCCGTTGACACAGCTCGCCAGTTCCAGCCCGAGACCCGGGCCGACCAGCCGTGCCAGCAGGTCGGCCAATTCCTGTCCCGATCCCTCCAGACCGGGGGGCACGATGCCCGCGGCGATCACCGCGGCCTTGAGCAGTCCCAGGTAATCACGGGCAAAGTCAAACACCTCCGCGAGGCTGGTGATGTCGGCGTGCGCGCCAAGGTCCACGCTGACCAGCCGCAGCACCGGCTCATCAATCACCCGCAGATACACCTCGATCGGCGGCCGCGGCGCGGCGTCGCGGCCGCGCACGCCGAGGTCGATGGATACATTCAGCACCCGGGCGCCCTCGGGGTAGTCCATGCCGAGGAAAAAAATGTCGCTCCACGCGCTGTGGCTGAGGTCCATGCGCACCGGCGTCACTTCGCGCAGGATCGGGAACGGCGTTTGCGGCGCGGGACGCGTCGTGAGCTGCGGCCGGATGCGCAGCGGCTGGTCCGCCGGATGCCCGGTGCGGAACATCCATTGGTTGCCGCGGACGCTTTTCACGCTGCGGCGCACCTGGTTGACCAGGGTCTGGAAGCCCAGATGGCGGTAGGCTTCGGCTAGCGCGCTGGCCAGCGTGTCATTGGGTCCCTGCTCCGCCTGAGCCTGCAGAAAAAGATCCACAGCTTCTTCGAAGCGGCGGTCGAGCAGGTGGACATAACCCTCGAAGGGCACGCGGCCGATCGCCGGCAGGTCCGTCTGCCGCGGCAGATGAAAGCGATGGATCGCATAAAGGAAAAACAGCGCGCGCACCCGCTCGTACAGGTTCGGACAGTCGCGCCGGAAGGCGTCCAGTTGGCGGCACTGCTCCAGCCATTCGTTCAGCGTCGCGCCCTGGCCGGCCGTCTCCAACGACAGATCGCGGAGGTCTGGATCGGCCGCCGTGATGATGTCCACAAGGTTCTTCAAAGCGGGCTCTTCATCCTGATCTTCAGCCCCACGTGCTCACGGCTGTCGTGCCGCCAGCACTTCCACCAGTTCCGCCAGCACTTCGGCGCGGTCGTTGCCCTCCAGGGACAGGGCGAGTTGCGCCTGGAGCAGGCCGTACTTGACACCGATATTATACCGCCGGCCGGCGATCTCGAGCGCGAGATAACGTTCGCGCTCCGCGAGCGCGGCGAGGGCTGGCGAAAGCGCCAGTGGCGCATCGCCCGCCTGCTGCAAGAATTCGTCCAACAGGTCCATGACGGTAGGGGTGAGCACGTGCATGCCAAAGAAGCAGAGATAATGTCCGGCACGCAGCCCCGGCACCATGAGTTCCTGTTCCGCCTGCGTCGGCGTGGGCTTCTCGCGGACGAGTTCTATCTGGTAGAGATCCGGACTCTGCGGCACGCGCCGACCGCCCACCGTGCCGTAGAACGGCAGCATGCTCTCGCGCGTCGCCTGCACCGCCGACACCGCGCAATGGACGACCTGGGCCGCCGCCACCAGTTGCTGGGCGCACCGGCGTGGACCGGCATTGACGTACAGATGGTCGCTGACGAAGTGCAGGAACGGTTGCGGGCCGACATAGTCCCGCGCGCAGAGGAGGGCGTGCCCGTAGCCACGCGGCGCGGCTTGCTCGATAAAGTGCAGCCGGCCGGCATGGCTGCCCGCCGCCTGGCGATAGGCCGTCTGGTCGCCCGGCGCATGGATCACCGCAATGTCCTCGACGCCGGCCGCCAGCGCCTCCTCGATGATGATTTGTAGCGCCGTTTTTTGAATGCCGTCACGATCCACCAGCGCATGCAGCGGCAGGGTGCGCTGTTCACGACCTGCTGCTGTGATCACGGCTTTGGAAATTTTCATGATCCCCTCATGCTGATGAGCGTACAGCTTGCCATCTCCCGGCCCCCCCGTCAATAATGCAGCCGCCGGACCGTCAGCCTTCCAACTGCCGGAGCCAGCGCAACACGCGCTGCACGGTGGCGGTTTCCCGGCCGTGAAAGCCGTGGTCGGCGCCGGGAACGGTGAAGAAGTGAAAAGACCGGGCGCGCGTTACCCGCCGCAGGATCGTCCCCATCTCCGCCACGGGCCGGCAGGCGAACTCCTCGCGCGTGCCGAGGCAGGCCAGCAGCGGGCAACGGATGGCGCGGAAGTGGCGCAGGGGTCCGCCGTAGTTGAAAAGCTGCGCTTCGATGTTGCGGGGGTCGGCGATGCTCAGAAAGCGGCGGGCGGAGAATTTTTCGTACAGCATCGGCAGCCGCGTGTCGCCCCGGCCCTGACGCACCAGCCCGCGGGCGCGCCGGAGCCAGTAGGCGTAGCGGGGGCCCAGATCGCGACGGCAGATCGCCAGATCGTCCACCGGCGCGGCGAGGACCAGCGCGGCCACGTCGGTCGGCTGGCGTCGGGCCTGATAGTAGACGATTTTCTGACAGCCCGTACTGTGGCCCAGCAGAATAAAACGACGATAACCCAGCCGCCGGCCGTACTGCAAAGCAGTATCGAGATCGGCCAGGCAGTCGCCAAAGCGCTCGCCGGCCACCTGGCGCTCCGCCCCGCGGTTGTTGAAACTGAGCACATCGAAGCCGTGCCGCGGTCCCTGCCGCAGCCAGGCCTTCTTGAGCGACGAGCGGTAGAAATTGCCGCCCATGCCATGCACAACGACGATCAGCGTGGCGTGCCGGCGCCGGCCGGGCGCCCAGAAACCGTCGAGCGGCCGGTGTCGGCCGGGCAGCGGAAGGGCCAGCAACGCGCCGGCGAGGGGTGGGGCGGCCTGCGCGCCCCGGTTTGTTTTCATGCTTGAATTCTGCCAGCCGGCCGGCTAAATAACAACAGCGACGTACCTGTAGCTCAACTGGATAGAGCACCAGACTACGGATCTGGGGGTTGCAGGTTCAACTCCTGCCAGGTACGCCATGATAAAAGCCTGGTATATTCAGCATTTTATCACGCCCCAACACCCGCCGCGCACCCTTCCGCGCCGCGTCCGCCCTGCTGGCCGGCAGGTGCAGGAGTTCTGTGGTTCGCAACACCGGGCAGCGGTCAGTACGTCGTGTGTTTGACTTTGCCTCGGAGCAGCGTCCAAGCTTGCTTGTTGGATGCGCGCATCACGTCCATCCCCAGCCGCGCCTTCCGGAGTTCTTCCTGAAGCTGTTGGAGGGCTTGCTCCTTCTCCGCCAGGTCCAGGCGGATTTGCTGCAGGGCGGCGGCCGTTGACGCCGTCTGCCGGACGGCATCCGCTTGCTGTTCGAGTTCCTGCTGCAATTGTTCCGCGCGGCGCGCGGCGGCGTCCGCGGCCGCCTGCTGCGCGCGCTCCCGTTGTGCGAACTGCTGCTGCGCCTGGTCCAGTTCGGCGCGCAGCGCAGCCAACGCAGTCCGCGTCTCCTGTTGCGCCCGGGACTGCTGCGCCTGCGCTGCGGCCGCCTGCTGCAACGCTTGCGCCTGCGCCGCCAGCTCCTGACGCAGCCCGTGCAGTTGCGCCTCCGCGGTTTTCAACGCCTGGTCCTTGACCGCCAGCTCCTCCAAGGTCTTCTGGTGTGCGGCGCGCTGTCGCTCCAGGTGCTGAGCGGCCGCCCGTTGTTCTTCCAGGGCGGCGGCCAGCGCCAGCTCCTTCACGGCCAATTCCCGGCGGGTGTGCTCGAGAGTAACCGTCGCTTGTTCTGCCTGCTGACGCGCCGCGGACTGCTCCTGGAGGTCGCGCTGCAGCCGCGCGATCTGCTGCGTGGCGGCTTCTGCCGCGACATGCTGAGTCTTTTCCAGCGCCACCAGGCGTTCCTGTGCGGCCGCGGCCTGGGCCATCAGGTCGGCCCGCGCAACCTGGAACGTCTGGTCCTTCGCCGCCGTTGCTGGCGGCGGTTGCCCGGCCGGCGCGCCGGGCGGCGGCGGTCGGGCGCACGTCCCAGCCTTGGTCGCCGAGAGCCATATGCGCACATCCGCCGCGGTGGCGGCCTTGAAAACGACCCCCGGGGCGGGGGCCGCCGGCGGCCGAGGAACGGCGACCGAATTGCTGGGCGGAGCGCTCATGGTCAAGGTAACCTTGACCGCTATACCCGGCCCGGATCAGGATTTCAATCAAATCCGGTTGACAGAGATCTGATCGGTCGCATCAAGAGTCTTCAGGCGGAAGCTGGGAAGTTGGACCAAGCCCTCCGCGAGGACTCCTACGGCAACGACGCGGCCCCGTTGACGGCGGTGCGCACCTGGGGCAGGCGGTTTATAATTTCCCCATTCCAAGAACGATTGAATGGCCGTGTGATTAGAACCGGTAGGCCAGGGACGCCGTGAACTGCTGACGCTGGCCGACGCCGGCCTCCGCGGACGCTTCCCAATGCTTGCATATGTCCAGGCTCGTGCCGAAGAGGGCGTTCCAAGCTTCTTCCTCCTGGAGTTTCACATTGTACTGCAGGTGGCCCAAAACCGGCACGCCCAATGTTCCGCTATGGTCTTCGTCCGTCCGCTGAAACATGCCGCCTACCCAGACATTCCAGCCCTTCTCGCGCCAGGGGGCGTCCAGTTGCACGCCCACCTTGGGACACACCACCCAGGAGCGAATCCATGAATCGCTGTTGTTTAAATCCGCATAGGTTTCGGCAATCAGCACCGATCCCCACAAGCGCTGGATGCTGCCCACGAGGGTCATGCCTCCGCCGAAGATATCGCCGTGCTCATTAATCACCAGCGTGTTGATCGGCGGCGGAATGCCGGTGACGGTTGTTCGTTCTGCCACATACCCGCCCAGGACAAACACATTGAGGAACGGGAACAGCCACGCATCCAGCTTCCCGTCGCCTTCGTTGACACGGGTTTTTACCTGCACGGCGGAGGCCATCGCCGGACTGAAACTGGGCACGTTGACCGACAGGCTTTTGATGTCGTAACCCTGCCGCTGATAGTAATAATCCACGCCGATGCCATAGGGCAGCGGCAGGTTTTCATTGCCCGCCCAGGAACGCCCCAGCGGGAGCAGGGACGTGGCTTCTTCCGCCATGGCCGGACTCAGGCCGACCGCCACGCCGATGATTGAACACAGATAGATCAAACGCTTCTTCACAGGTGCATTCCTTTCATTTATTTGGTTTCTGTTGCGGTTGCCCACCGTCCCCTCACGATGATCGCGCGCTCCATCGTTAGGCCCTTTTCTATCAGCTCGCGTCCGCCAGACAAGCAGGACTTCCATCGCCGGGGACGAGCTTAGCGCGCAAACCCAGCTTGGCAAGCCCATTATTTCAAATGAATGTGATGGCGGGACACACACTTGCGGTAAACATCTTCGAGCTGCTGCACACAGTCGGCCAGGGCATACGGTTGGACGAATAAGAGGCTGCGCTGGCCGGCAGCTTGGAGTTCGGCAGGATGTTCGATCCAATAATCCATCCGCGCCGCCAAAGCACGGGGATCGTTGCTGCTGAAAAGGAAGCGCTCGTCCAGGGCAAACTGTTTCGCCGCACTGGCCTTGGCGTCGGCAATGAGCGCCGGCAACCCACAGCCCATAGCTTCGAGAATACTCAGGCCCTCCAATTCAACTTCCGAGGCGTGGACAAAAAGATCGGCGTTGTTATACAGACGAATCAATTCCTCGTCGGACACGGAGAGCAACACCGGCGGCCTTGGCAGCGCGCGGCCCATCCGGAGGAGTTGGGCCTTCATCGGACCCTTGCCAACCAAGATTAGTCTAAGGCGCGTGCCATGTTTGGAGAGCAACGCTGCCTGAATCAGAAGGTCCTGCCGTTTCTCCCGGCCCAGCCGTCCTACCATGAGCACCACGAAGTCCGCCTGCTCGCCGGGTTTCCGCCGCCCCGCCATCGGTTTGAATTGCGGGGGCACCCCGTTGGAGATTATGAAACTGGGCCGCCGTAACCCGTTCCGCTGCAATTCGGCATCGGCAAAAGCACTCGGACAAACCACGGCCGTACAGCGATTGTAGAACCGGGACACCAGAAAACGGTTCAGGTATCCGGCCAGGCGCTCGGATCGAAGGCCCACATTATAAAGGAGGTTTTCCGACTGAACGTGATAACCTCCGACCACCGGCACACCCACCTGACTGGCGATCCGCACGGAACGCAAGCCCAGCAGGAAGGGTAACTGGACATGCACCACATCGCTGCCCCTGAATAGTTCCGCCAAGGGCTTTTTCCGGGGCCACGCGAACACAAAATCCATGCTCCGCATCACGTGTCCCGCCAAGGGGACATAGAATCCTGGAACCACGACGCGGCCGGGTTGCGGTCGGCCCGTCGTGACCACACACACATCACACTTTCTGGTCAAGGCCTCGATAAACCTGCGGGCGGAGCGAACACCCCCTGATTTGCTTTCATCGCAGACATCTACGACAAAAGCAATCCGCAACCGGTCATGCGTGTTCATGGCTGGGTTTCTGTCCACCAACATGGTAGCGCCAACCCCGGGTTGGGACTGAATTCATGAGGCATGGGATAGCGGAATGTGATGACATCATCAATCAGAAACAATCAAAGAATCGGTTGGCGTCCATGCCCGGAAAACTTCCCCACAACGGCCGATCCGCCGCCGGTCCTTACGGCATCGCTTTCGCGGCTTGATCGCGCCGCGCGAAGATTTATGATCCCCGCATGTTCGCTCGGATGAATTCCCGTCCCCCTTGGCGCTGGCGCGTGAGCCTGCTGGTGGTGTTGGCCGCTGTCGGGGCGCTGGCCCAGGATCGTCCGCCGTGGTTCACGCGGGCCTGGCAGTCGGATGTGGGCTTGCCGGATAATACGGTGGTGGGGATCGAGCAGGCGCCCGACGGATTTTTATGGGTGGCCACGCCGGTGGGCCTGGTGCGTTTCGATGGCGTGCAGTTCCGGCCCTTCGCGCCGGAGACGGCGGCCGGGGGGCCGGCGGGGCTGATCCAAGCCCTGCTCGTCGATCGGCGCGGCCGTATCTGGGTTGCCAAGGAGCGGGGCACCGTGATCTGCGTGGATCAGGGGCGGACAACGGCGGTGTTTACCCCGGAAAAGGGACCGCCGAACCCGGAGGCGCGGATGCTGGTGGAAGACTCCGCCGGCGCCGTGTGGGTGTCCTATGCTGCAACCATGCGCAGTATGGATGGATCGGACCGATTCTATCCGGGAGCGGAACATGTTCCGCTGATGGCGGATCCGCCTGTGGCGGAAAACGTTCCGAAAGTGCCTGGAACCGTTACCCCGCTACGCCAAGGCTTCGCAGGACAAGTCGCAGGACAAGTCGCCGGGCAAGCCGGTTCCGCTCCCAGCAAAGTCATCATGCAAATGGCTGCTTATGTCGGCGGCAAGGTTGTGCGCCTTCAGGATGGCCAGGCGCGTATTTTCACTGTGGCCGACGGCTTGCCTGGCGGCGGCACCTGCCAATTGGCGAACGATCAGCGCGGGCAATTGTGGTTTTCTCAAGGTAAATGGGTGGGGGTTTTTCGGGATGATAAATTTCGCCCGCTGACGGAATTCACGGCTCAGTGCATCACCGGTGCGCGTGGTGGCGGCGTCTGGTTATGCGCGGGTAAACAGCTTTGGAAATACACCGAGGGCGGTTCCCCGGTGAAGATCGGCGATTTGCCGACGATGCTGCCCGATGTGACCCCGACGGTCCTGCACGAAGACCGCTCAGGCATTTTCCTGTGGATTGGCACGCGGGAGGCAGGGTTGTTCCGATACGCGGGCAATTTGGTGAAAATGACGGAGCATCAGCACATCCTGAGCGTGAACTCAGATCGGCAGGGGAACGTGTGGATCGGCACGCGCGGGGGCGGTCTGAACCAATTGAAGCCCAAGGCTGTGGAATTGTTAGCCCCGGCCAATCCGATCGAGTTTCTGCCGGTGCGCTCGCTCTGCCAGGACAAGTCCGACACGCGCTGGATCGTCACCCAAGACGGGGTGGTGTGGCGGAGTTGGGGCGGCGGATGGGTACCCTTGTTCCATGACGGCTGGACCTTGCCCAATGCCCAGTGTGTGGCCGCCGATCCCCAGGGTGGGGTGTGGATCGGCACTCAAACCCAGGGCTTGCACCTTTGGCAAAACGATAAGGTTACCGCCAGCCTCTCCAAAACGAACGGGCTGGCTGGCGACTCCGTGAGCGCATTGCTGGCGACGCCGTCCGGCGAGGTTTGGCTAGGGGCCGGATCGGACGATGGGCAACAACATGCCTTGCAGCGCCGGCAGGGTGAACAACTCCGAACCTTCGATCTGCCCTCCGGCAGTGGGCCGATTACGGCCCTGGCGGTGGACGCCGCCGGCGACTGCTGGGCGGCCACCGCCGGTGGTTTGCTGCTGCGGGTCCGGCAGGACGTGCTGACGGACGAAACCAAAAACACGTTGGCGGAACCGAACGCGATCCGGTGTCTGTGCGCCACGCCGGATGGCAGCTTGTGGATCGGCTATGCCGGCGCGGGCGTGGGGCGGCTGAACGCCGGACGCTTCAGTCGCTGCCGGACGGACCAGGGATTGTATGACGACTACATCTCCCAGATTCTCCCGGACGAGCGCGGCCGGCTGTGGTTTGCGGGCAACCGCGGCATTTTCAGCGTGCGCCAGAAGGAACTGGACGAGCTGGCGGCAGGGCGGGCCGCGCGGGTGCGGTCCGTGGCCTATGGGCTGAATGACGGCCTGCCGCGACTGCAGGCCAGCCACGACTTCTGGCCGAGTGCGTTGCACACCAAGTACAATCATTTGCTGTTCGCGATGGAGTCCGGGCTGGCCGACGTGTATGCGGCCGAATTATTCGAAGAGAACCCCGAACCGCCGGCCGTGGTGATCGAGCGGGTGACCGTCAACGGCAGGCTGGTGGCGGCGTACTGGGCGGGCGAGTCCCGGCCGGCCGCGCAGGTTCCCGCGCCCATCGAGTTGTGTGGGGGCGCGGCGCACGTGCGCCTCGCACCCAGCCAGCGGCAGGTGGAGTTTGTCTTCACGGCCTTGAATTTCGTGAAGCCGGAAAACATCGGGTTCAAGTATTGGCTGCACGGGCTGGACAAGGACTGGATCGAGGCCGACACCCGGCGGAGCGCCTCCTATCCGCGCATCCCGCCAGGGGACTATCGTTTCCAGGTGATCGCCTGCAACAGCGACGGTGTCTGGAACGAAACGGGCGCCGCGCTGACGCTGACCGTTGCGCCGTACTGGTGGGAAATGACCCGGTTCCGGGTGGCCGGCCTGCTGGCGGCCATGGGTCTGCTGGGCGGCGGAGTGCTGTGGTGGGTACGGCGCCGATACCGGCACAAAATCGAACGGCTGGAAATGCGGCAGGCCACGGACCGGGAACGGGCCCGTATCGCGCAGGACCTGCACGACGATCTGGGGGCCGGTCTGACCGAAATCGGCCTGCTGGGCGACCTCGCCGCAACCCGTGCGCCGGACGCGCCGGAAACCGCGCGCCAGATCAGCCGGCAGGCGCGCGCGCTGGTGGGCGCGTTGGACGAGATCGTCTGGGCCGTAAACCCGCGCCACGACAACTCATCGGCGTTGGCCGCGTACTTCTGCCGGTTCGCCCAGGATTTTCTGCGGCCCGCCGGCCTGGCCTGCCGGCTCGACGTGGCGGAGCCGTTGCCCGCCGGGGCGTTCACCTCCGCGACGCGGCACCAGTTGTTTCTCGCCTTCAAAGAAGCCTTGCACAACATCGTCCAGCACGCCCGCGCCAGCGAAGTCCACCTGCGCATCGCCGCCGGACAGGGGCAACTCGTCATCAGCCTCGCCGACAACGGGCGCGGCTTCACCGGGGCGGCGCCCGCCGGCTCACCGGATGGCTTGCAGGGCATGCGTGACCGCTTGACGCGGCTGGGTGGGCAATGCGACATTCAAAGCCTCGCGGGCGGGGGCGTGCGCGTGACGTTTTCGCTGCCGCTGCAAGCGGGGCCGCCATGATCAATGTTGCCATCGTGGAAGACCATGCCGGTTTTCGGGCGAGCCTGCAGCGCGTGCTCCAGGCCGCGCGCGACATCCGTTGCGTGGCCGTTTGCGCCAGCGGGGAAAGCGCCGTGCGCGAATTGCCCGCCACCCGGCCCGAGGTGGTGCTCATGGATTTGAACCTGCCGGGCATGAACGGCGCCGCAACCACCGCGCAACTCAAGGAACAATGTCCCGAGTTGGACGTGATCATGCTCACGGTCTATGACGATGCCGACAGCATTTTCAAGGCCCTGCGCGCCGGCGCCTGCGGCTACCTCCTCAAGCGCGCCTCGGCGCAGGAAATCCTGGGCGCCATTCGCGAAGTGCGCCAAGGCGGCGCGCCGATGAGCAGCGAGATTGCGCGCAAGGTCGTGGCCGCCTTCAACGCACCGGCCCCCGCCGCGCCGGCGAAATCCAGCCTGACGCCGCGCGAACAGGAAATCCTGAAGCTGGTCGCCGGCGGCTTCACCAGCAAGGAAATCGCCGGCCGCCTGGGCCTCACCGTGGACACCGTGTGCTCCTACCTCAAGGACATCTACCGCAAACTGCACGTCCACAGCCGCACGCAAGCCGTGCTGCAGTACCAGCGCCGCATGTAGCGCCTGCCGCAAAACCCGCCGCCACACGGCGACCGAGCGCCGTGGCTGCAAATCCAGCAGCCCCCGATGCCTCTCCGGGCCTTGGTCTTTGATTATAATCATATGCGTTCTTGACAATCGTTTATCAAGACAGCATTATTCCTGCCATGAATATCACTGAACTTGAGAGATTGGATGCGCTGGCGCGCGCCGATGGCCTGCAGTTCGCGAACCAGCGTGACGCGCTGGATACGCTCCGCCAAGCGGGGGGACGCCGTTTTGTCGGCATCGTTGGACCGCGCGGTGTCGGAAAAACCGTGATCCTCAAGCAATTGGCGCTGGAAATGGACCGCTCGTTCTACGGGAGCGTCGACACCTTTGGGGACATCCCCTTGTTCGATCTGGCGCAAGTGTTGTTCGAGAAGCGCGGGGTCCGGACGCTCCTGCTCGATGAAATCCATTTTCTCCCAGGCTTCGATGGAGCGTTGAAAAAGATCTTCGACTTTCTGCCCAAGGTCCATGTGATCTTCACGAGTTCGGTGGCCCTCGCGCTCCAATCGTCGGCTTTCGATCTGTCCCGGCGCGTCTGCTTGATTCCTGCGCTGCCATTCTCGTTCCGGGAGTTTGTGCGTTTCAAAACCGGCGCGCGGGTGGCCCGCCTGTCGTTGGACGCCGTGGGAAAAGGCGCGTGGACGGCGGAGCATGCGCGCTGGGAGTACCTGTTCGACGATTATCTGCGGGGAGGCTTGTACCCGTTTGCCCTGACCGAGCCCGATCCGCTGGCCGTGTTGCGCAGCATCCTGGATACGGTGCTGCAGCGTGACATTCCACACGTGGCGCAAGTGACCTACCAGGACGTTGCCCTGATCGGCAAGGCGCTGACGTTCATTGGGCGCTCCGCGGTGGACGGTATCAATCCCACGACGGTCGCCAGGAACCTGGGGATCACGCGGTACAAGGCGGTGGAGTACATGGATCTGTTGACCAAGGCCTTCATTCTGATTCAGGTTGAGCCCGGGGGAACCAATGTGCTGCGGGAGCCCAAGATCTTGATGCAGGTTCCCTACCGACTGTTATACCGGTCCTGGGACGAAGGCCTGGGTGCGCTGCGCGAGGATTTCTTTGCCACCACGATGGGAATGGCAGGACTGCCGTTTCGATATCTGAAAGCGACCACGGGGCGAAAGACGCCGGATTTTCTGGCTACGACGGAATCCGGCGCATGGGTCGTGGAAATCGGCGGCCCGGGCAAGGGTCGCACGCAGTTCAAAGGGATTCAGGTTGAGCGGAAGATGGTGTTGGCACACGCCGCCGATGCGCGCCGCGCCGCGCGACCGCTGTTCATGGCTGGGTATCTGCCATGACGGTGCTGCGGCAACGTGCCACCGCTGCGCCTTCCGTCTTGTGGGCGGGACATCCTTGTCCCGCGTCGGCCCTTGGCGTTTGCCTCCGCTCCACCTCCGCGCCCGGCAAGATGCCGGACGCAGCGGGCCCTGTAGTGAAGCGCAGCGCATACTACAGGGCGGGCTG
>CAIQIC010000397.1 GCA_903871765.1 uncultured Lentisphaerota bacterium | reverse complement strand
GTGCAGTATATCTTCCACGTCGCCGCCGCCTACCGCGTATCCGGGCTGCCGGACGATGAATACCGCCGCGTGCATGTGACCAGCACGGAGTTGCTGGCCGAGGCGGCGCGCCAGCAGCCCGACTTCCAACGGTTCGTGCACGTGTCCACCGTCGGCGTGCATGGCCATGTTGAACAGCCGCCGGCGAGCGAGGAGTCGCCCTTCCAGCCCGGCGACATCTATCAGCGGACCAAGGCCGAGGCCGAACTATGGCTGCGGGAATTTGCCCGGGGGAAGGGGCTGCCGTACGCGGTCATCCGGCCGGCGGCAATCTACGGGCCGGGCGACCGGCGGCTGCTGAAAATCTTCAAGCTGGCCATCCAGCCGTTTTTTATTCTGCTGGGCCACAGCGCGGGGCTGTACCATCTGATCCACGTCGAGGACCTGGTCCAGGGCCTGCTGCTGGCCGCGACCCATCCGGCGGCGCAGAATGAAGCATTCATCTGCGGCAATCCCGCCGCGGTGACGCAGGAGCGCATGGGCCGGATCATCGCCGGCGCCCTCGGCCGGACCTGCCGCGTGGTGCGTCTGCCCGCGTGGCCGGTGTTCCTGGCGGCGGACCTCTGCGAGGCGGTCTGCAAGCCGCTACACATCGCGCCGCCGCTCTACCGTCGGCGCGTGGCGTTCTTCACCAAGGACCGCTCCTTCGACACGCGCAAGATCCGGGAAAAACTGGGCTTCCAGCCCCGTTACACCGACGAGGAGGGCCTGACGCAGACCGCGCGGTGGTATCGGGAGCACGGGTGGCTGTAGAATAGGCCGAAGGCCGAAGGCTGAGGGCTGAAGGCTGAGGGAAGAACGGCAAGACAAAACCAAAGGAGGATCTATGCGCGACCACACGAAGTTGAAAGCGTTTCAGTTGGCGGATGAATTGGCCATGCAAGTTTATATTGTGACGCGGGCTTTTCCGCGTGAAGAACTGTTTGGCCTGACCATGCAGATGCGGCGCGCGGCGGTTTCAGCCGCATCTAACATTGTGGAGGGCTGTGCGCGCAATACCGAGGCGGATTACATTCATTTTTTGGATATCGCCTATGGTTCTGCGCGTGAATCGCAATATCAGCTTTCACTTGCCATGCGGCTGGGCTATGTGCCAGCCTCTGCGTCGGTGTTGGCGTTAAGCGAGCAAACCACCAAGGTATTGAATGGTTTGATTCGTGCTTTGCGGAAATGAACCGAATCGTCTGAAGCCTTCGGCCCTAAGCCTTCAGTCTTCAGCCTTATGAGATCCGCGTCATGAAAACCGAATCCGTCCGCATCCAGTGGAAGATGGGCGCGCCGCGCACGTCGAAAATCGGCCTCTACCGGGACCTGGTCATCGGCCGGCCGGGCTTCTGGGCGCTGCTCAAATATGAGTGGGTGCAGTTCTTGAGCACCAACGTGCCCGGCGCGCTGGGCCTCTGGCTGCGCGCGCGGCTCTATCCCAAGCTGCTCAAGCGCTGCGGCCGCGGCGCGGTCTTCGGCCTCAACACCATCCTGCGCCATCCGCACAAGATCGAGCTGGGCGACAATGTGGTTGTGGATGACAACTGCCTGCTGGACGCCAAGGGCACCGACAACACCGGCATCCGGATCGGCGACAACGTCTTCATCGGCCGCAACTCGATCCTGAGCTGCAAGAACGGCGACATCGTCCTTGGCGACCGCGTCAACATCGGCTTCAACTGCGAGGTCTTCTCCGGCAGCCGCGTCGCGGTCGGCGCCGGCACGCTGCTGGCGGCCTACACCTACCTCGTCGGCGGCGATCATGTGGCCGAGCTCGACGAGGAGCTCGTGCATTCCGGCAGTACGTCGCACGGCATCGAGGTGGGCGAAAACTGCTGGTTTGGCGCGGGGGCCAAGGTGCTCGACGACGTCAAGATCGGCGCGCACAGCATCATCGGCACCGGCGCGGTGGTGACCCAGGACATCCCCGAATACAGCATCGCCGTCGGCCTGCCCGCCAAGGTCATCCGCGACCGGCGGGCGGGAAAGAAGGCGGAAAACGTTCCATCGGGTGGTTGATGGGTGATGTTCGGCTGCTTTGCAGGCGGCTCCGACCGGAGAGCTGGGTTGGTGTTGAACATCAATATTGATGTTGTAAGATTATGGAGTTCAGCGTAGAGTTCTTCACATCGGCGGCGGGGCGGTGCCCCGTCCGCGAGTTCCTTGAGGCCTTGAAGCGGAGTGATCCAGGCGATTTTGCTGCCGTTATGGCAGGTCTGGCCAGGCTGCGGCTGCGGGCTTATCACCACCCGCCGCTCTCCAAGGCCATCGGCGATGGACTTTTTGAGCTGCGGCATGTCGGCAAATTGAATACGCGGATCATCTACTTTTTCATGAAAGGGCGGCGCATTGTGACTGTGCATGGGATTCGCAACAAAGGCCAGGCGCTGTCGGCGCAGGATCGTCTTGTAGCGATCAACAGGATGCACGAATGGTTGAGCAGGGGAGCGGCATGAAGAAGACGAACTTCGACGCCTATCTCGAAGAACAAATGCAGGATCCGGCCTTTGCCGGACGCTTTGCGCAAGCCGGCGTGGCATGGGATGTGGCCTTGCAGATCGCGGCGTTGCGCACGGCAGCGGGGCTATCGCAGAAGACTCTGGCGCGCAAACTCAAGACCTCACAGCAGCAAATCAGCCGGTTGGAAAGTCCCGCCTACGAAGGCCACTCGTTGAGCATGTTGCGGCGTGTGGCCCAGGCGTTGCATGCCGAGGTCAAGGTGACCTTGGAGCCGATCCGACTCAAAGGAACCATGGTGGCGGAAACGCGGGCCAAATACGGCAGTCGTTGAAAGATCAACTATGAGCTCAAATCCCCCCATCCCCGCGCAGGACCTGGAGAAGTATTCCTCCGCGCTGACGCTGTCGGACATGGAGATTTTCATCTTCCCGGAGCTGCTGTTCAGCCTGGTGCTGGCGAACATCCTGTCGCCGAAGATCTGGGCGTGGCGCGCGGATCCGTGGTTCGCCGGGCTGGCGAAGATGACGCCGCACCGCCGCGTGCTGCGGCTCAAGCAGTACATCATTGATCACTACGCCTTCAACCTCGACCTCGACACCTGGGGGCTGACAACCAAGGCGCGCGAACTGGCCCGGTTCCGCGGCCTGGTGGACGAGGCGGCGCTGGCGCGCAGCAATGCGCTGTTCGGCTACGAGGGCGACCAGTACTACTTCGACCTGGATATCCGCCGCCACTTCGGCCTGGACAAGTACGCCGGCGACGTCATCCCCTATTGGAAGACCGAGACCGTCGAGGCCATGGACGCGTTTCGCTTCAAGGCGGGCTATCCGACGGGCGCCGGCGAATGCGTCTCCCTCTCCACGCTCTACGCCGCGGCGCTGTTCGTCGTCTGCGGCATCCCGCTCCCGGACATCT
>CAIQIC010000396.1 GCA_903871765.1 uncultured Lentisphaerota bacterium | reverse complement strand
ATGAAGAAAAGCAAAACATCCAAGACCACTGTCAGCAAAGCCACCATGCACGACGCTCTGGATCAGGGGCAGGGCATCCTGCGCCTGACACCCAACTGGGTGCCGCGCTCCTTCTGCGTGCCGGGCCGGAGAATCAAACTGCACCCCGACGACTATTACGCGCTGGGCGGCGAGCGAGGCGGTATTGACGAGCGCTGGTTTGCCTCGACGACCCCGGCCCAGAACGGTCCGCTGACCGGAAAAAACGAAGGCTTGAGCGCGGCCGTGTTCAAGGATGGTCCGGCGGAGCGCACGGTCCTGCTGCGGGACGCGGTGCAGGAACTCAAAGGCGCCCTGATTGGCGACCGCCTCTGGAAGGACTACGGCGCCTGGCCGATGTATTCCAAGTTCTTCGACAACCAGGGCGCGTTGCCACACCATATTCACCACCGGGACCAACATGCGCGCTTGACCGGCCAGAAAGGCAAACCGGAGGCTTACTACTTTCCGCCCCAGGCGAACAATCATGGGGGCGATTTCCCTTACACGTTCTTCGGCTTCGCCCCGGGCGTCACCCGCGCGCAGGTCCGGGAGTGCCTGGTGAATTTCACCAAGGGCGACAACAAGCTCACCAACATCTCCCAAGCCTATCGCCTGGAACCGGGCACCGGCTGGGACATACCGCCGGGGATTCTCCATGCGCCGGGCAGCCTCTGCACCTACGAGCCGCAGCGGGCGTCCGATGTCTTTGCCATGTATCAATCGCTGGCTGGCACTGCCATCGTGCCGAACGAGTTGCTCTGGAAGGACACGCCGCCGGACCGCAAGGGGGATGTTGATTACCTCATGGAGGTGATCGATTGGGATCTCAATGTGGACCCGAACTTCCGGGCGAAGCACTTCATGCGGCCCAAGCCGGTCCGGCCCCTGCCGGAAATGCAGGCGGCAGGCTACGTGGATCAGTGGATCTGTTACCAGGCCAGGGCCTACAGCGCCAAGGAGCTGACCGTCCTGCCCGGCGCCACCGTGACCATCAAGGATGCCGCCGCCTACGGCCTGATCATGATGCAGGGCCATGGCCGGATGGGCGTGTGGGACGTTGAGACGCCCGCGCTGATCCGTTTCGGGCAGTTGACCAACGACGAATTCTTCGTCAGCGAACAGGCGGCCCGGGCGGGCGTGAAGATTACCAATCCGTCCCCGAGCGATCCGCTGGTCATGCTGAAACATTTCGGCCCCGACAACCCGGACCTGAAACTCGAAGCGTGAGCGGTGGCACGACCGGATGAAAGCGCTGCCCAAGAAAACCATCTTCGGCCAGCCTTCCTGGACGTTGGCGACCGACTGCGTCACCGCGGCCGTCACGCAGACGGGCGGGCATCTGGCGCCGGTCCATTTCCGCCTCGGCCGCCGGACGGTCCAGCCGTTTGCCATCGCGCCGTGGTGGAACGAAAAGCTGGCGGCCGGTACGCCGCCCATCCTGCGGGTGTTGCGCGGCGATTTCTTCGGCCTCCCGTTCGGCGGCAATGCCACGCCCCACCGCGGCCGGCGTCATCCCGTCCATGGCGACACCGCCAACCGGTGCTGGCGGCTGGCCGGCGTCGAGTCGTTGAACGGCGCGTTGACTTTGCGGTTGCGCATGGACCTGCAAACGTTTCGCGGCCAGGTCGAGAAACGGATCACGCTTGTGCCCGGCCATACCGCGGTTTACCAGGAGCACATCGTGACCGGCGTGGACGCGCCCACCAGCCTGGGACATCATGCCACGCTGCAATTCCCCGACCAACCGGGCGCGGGGTATTTCTCCACCTCCCGGTGTATCCATGCGCAGGTGTTCGTGGAACCGGCGGAGAATCCGGAGGCTGGCGGTTATTCGCTCCTGCAGCCCGGCGCGGTCATCAAAGACATCACGCGGGTGCCGACCATCACCGGCGGCTGGGCGGACCTGAGTCGCTATCCGGCCCGGCGCGGCTACACCGATGTCGCGATTTTCTGCGCCGACCCGGCGTTGCCGGTGGCGTGGTCCGCGGTGGCGTTGCCGGGGGAGGGCTATGCCTGGTTCAGCCTGCGCGATCCGCAGGTTCTGGCCTCAACCCTGTGCTGGATGTCGAACAATGGCCGCCACTATCCGCCGTGGAGCAGCCGTCACCAGAATGTCATGGGCGTCGAGGACATCACGGGCTTCTT
>CAIQIC010000395.1 GCA_903871765.1 uncultured Lentisphaerota bacterium | reverse complement strand
GGATGTCCGTCAGGCCACAGCCCAACTGCCGGCGATGGCCAAGACCGCCGGGGGCGAGGTCAAGGATGCCTCCGGCCTGGTGCTGCAAACGCAATCCGCCATCCGCGAGGCAGAGAAATTGATCGAGGGCATTCAGAAACACTGGCTGCTGCGCCGGTACGTGGACCAGACCGAGCCGAGCACGCGCATCCCGCCGCAGGCGGTGCCGGCCACGGAGGGCGGAAAATGACGCGCCTTCCCAAGAATTCCGATGTAACGGTGCAGGCAGCCGCAGTATGTCAGCCATTCCTGGCTGACAGCCACGGGTCTTCAGGTCAGGCAAGAATGCCTGACCTACTTAAATCCCCGATTTACACCGGCCTCAGCTTGCTGGCCGCGGCGTGCCTCGCCGGCTGCGCTGCGCCGCGGGCGGCGAAGCCGGTGGATCCGGCGCTCAGCGTGATCGCCAGTGCCGCGCGCAAGGCGTTCGAGCGCGGCGCGGTGGAGCAGGCCGCCGCCCAGTATGCCCGCGCGCTCGCCCGGGCCCGCGCCGCGGATGATGCGGCCGAGATCGGCAACAATGCCTACAACCTCGCTGCTTGCCTGCTGATCCTCGGACAGCCGGAGGCCGCGCGGCCGTGGTTGCAGGAAGCGCGCGCGGAAGCGCTGCGCGCCGGGCGGGCAACAACGGACGTGGACCTGCTCGCAGTCAAGGCCGCCCGGCAACAGGGCCGGACCGCGGAAGCCGCGCGGCTGGCCGCGGATCTGCTGAATTCACCGGCGGTGCGGACCCAGCCGGCCTGGCGCCTGGAGGCGCTGACCCTCAAAGCCCACGTGGAGTATGACGCCGGCCGTTGCCCCACGCAGGATCTGGCGCAAATCCGCATCCTGGCCCTCGATCAAGGGGATCCCGTCTTGCGGGCAGCCGTGGAAAATCTGATGGGCCGCGCGGCGCAACAGAACCGTGAAGCGCGACGCGCCGCCCTGTCCTACGATCATGAAGCCAACTGGCTGCAGCGGGGTGACCGCTTCCGCGAGATGGCGCAGGCGCTGGCCCGGGCCGGCGCGGCCTATGCGCTCGCCGGCAAGCCGGAAGAGGCGGCGGACCGGCTGTACCGCGCCGCGCGCAGCCTGTGGGCGCAGGGCGACACGGTGGGCGCGCTGCACCAGATCGAGTCCGCGCTTCCGGCGGCCCAGCAAGCCAAGGACGAAGCCATGCTGCGGCGGGTGGCGGCGCTGTTCGATGAAATCAAGAGTCAGAACAAATGATGGAAAGGATGCCTCAGACCATGCGTAAAATACTGGTTCCGATCATGATCTTTGTGCTGGGCGCCGGGCTCGCCGGGGCCGAGACACCCGCGCGGCTCAACGTGCAGGTCCAGAACGGACAAATCCGCGCCACGCCGTCCTACCTGGGCGCCGTGGTGCTGGCTGCGCCCTATGGCACCTCCGTGGCCGTGGTGTCGCAGCAGGGCGATTGGATCAGGGTCCGCACCGACCAGGGGCAGGAGGGCTGGATGCATCAGTCGGCCCTGACCAAGAAACGCATCGCTATGAGTGCCGGTGGGGCCACCGCCCAGACCGGCGCCTCCAGCGAGGAGCTGGCGCTGGCGGGCAAGGGGTTCAATTCCGACGTGGAGAAACAATTCAAAAGCCAGAATCCCAACCTGAACTTTGCCGCCGTGGTCCGCATGCTCCAGATCAAGGTGCCGCCCGCCGAGATGCGGACCTTCCTGCAGGCCGGCGCGGTGCGTCCGGCGGAAGGCGGGACGCGATGAAATTTCAGGTTTCCGATTTCAGGGTTCAGGGTTCAGGGTTCAGGGTTCAGCTTTTCATGGCCGGTTTGGCGTTGGGTGCGCTGGGGCTGATCGCCGGTTGCTCCACCGTTGCCCAGCTCGGCACTGCGGTCGGACAAGCCACCGGCACGCTGACCCCGCAGCAGGCGGCGTCCATTAACCGCAGCGCGGTTGCCATGGAAAAGACCTTCCAGGACATCACCCCGGAGCAGGAATACTGGATCGGCCGCTCGGTGGCGGCGACCATCCTGACCACCTATAAACCGTTGAATCGCGAAGTGGCCACCGAGTATCTGAACACGTTGGGCCAGACGCTGGCCATGTATTCCGACAAGCCGGAGACCTTCGGCGGCTATCACTTCGCCGTCATGGACACCGACGAGATCAACGCCTTCGCCGCGCCCGGCGGGCTGATCATGGTCTCGCGCGGGCTGATCCGCTGCTGCCGCAACGAGGACGCGCTGGCCGCCGTGCTGGCTCATGAGATCGGGCACGTGGAATTGCAGCACGGTCTGAAGGCCATCAAAAAGGGACGGCTGACCTCGGCGCTGACGATCCTAGCGGTCGAAGCCGGCAAAAACCTCGGCGGCCAAAACCTCGCCGAGGTGACCAAGGCCTTCGAGGGCAGCATTGGCGACATCACCGGTACCCTGGTCAATTCGGGCTATTCGCGCCAGCTTGAATTCCAGGCGGATGCCGCCGCGGTCGTCATTTTACGGCGCGTCGGCTACCGACCTGAGGGCCTGGTGGACATGCTCACGCAAATGCAGCGGACCTTGAAACCCGGCAGCCACGGTTTCGGCACAACGCATCCGCCGCCGCAGGACCGCATCGCGGCACTCCAAAAGATCCTGGGTGCACCCATGGCCTACACCGCGCCGCCCGCCCGCCAGGCGCGCTTTGTCCAAGCCGTGAGTAAACTGTAAGATTGAAAAAACTGTTCCAGGGCCTGTGGATTGGCGGCGGTGCGGCCTTGATCGCGCTGGCGCTGTGGTTGTCCGGCCTGCTGGAACGCTGGGAATATACCACCTGGACCTGGCGCGTCCGCCACTTCGCCGCGCCCGGCGCCGCGACGCCGCAGGTCAAACTGATCCTGCTCGACCAGGCCAGCCTCGACTGGGGCAGCGATCCGGCCCGCGGCTGGTCCTGGCCGTGGCCGCGCACCGTCTACTCCGCCATCCTGGATTATTGCCAGCGCTGCGGCGCCAAGGCGGTGGGCTTCGATGTCCTCTACACCGAACCATCCGCGTACGGTGTGGCCGACGACGAAACCCTGGCCACCGCCATCCGGCAGGGACCGCCGTTTGCCAGCACCGTCGTGCCCGGCATGAAGGATAACGTGAAAGCCG
>CAIQIC010000394.1 GCA_903871765.1 uncultured Lentisphaerota bacterium | reverse complement strand
TGGACGAGCACGCCGGCCCGGCGCGCGTTCCGCATGAACGCATGCATCCGCTCGATGCGCGTCCCCTTGTGCATGCGGTCCAGAACCGCCTGGCTGCCGCTTTCGAAACCGTCGCAAAGCTCGCGGCAGCCGGCCACGCGGAGGCGCTGCATGGTCGCAAGGTCCACGTCCACCCGCGAGTTGGCCTCCCACGGAATCGTGAGCTCCCGCTGCCCGATGGCCTCCGCCAGTTCCAGGCACCGCGACTTCTGCGCCGTGAGCGTGTCGTCTTCGAAAAAGATCGAGCGCGCCTCCGGAAATTCCTGCACCACGTAGGCCATTTCATCCACCACGTCGCCGATGCTGCGCTCCCGGCAGCGGCGCCCGGTCAGCACCTGCGGATAGACGCAGAAGTTGCAGCGGAACGGACAGCCGCGGCTGGTGATCAGCGTCACCATCGGGTAGAGCGCGTTCTGGTTGAAGTAGTCGCGGATGTCCAGGTGCCGCCGGTACACCCGGCTGACCCACGGCAGCTCGTCGAGGGTCTCGATGAACGGCCGGTCGGGATTGTGCACGACGCGGCCGTCCGCACGGAACGAGAGACCGGCCACGCCGGCCAGGCGCGCCGCGTCCGGCCAGCGGCTGCCGCCCGCCGCCATGACGGCGGCGAGTTCGCGCAGGGTGTAGTCGTACTCCCGCCGCGCCACGGCATCGGCGGCGGCGCCGCCCGCCAGCACTTCCTCCGCGCAAGCCGTCACGTGGGTGCCGACCAGCACGACGGCGACGCCCGGGCACGCCTGCTTCAACGCCGCCGCCACGCCCAGGTCGTTCTCGATGCTCGGCGTACTGGTGTCCATCACGATCAGGTCGGGCTGCAGCCGCGGCACCTCGGCCAGGACGGCGTCGAGCGGCTGGCTGCGCGCGGCGGCGTCGGTGAGCGTCACCTGGTGACCGGCGGCTTCGAGCACCCCGGTGGCGTACGCCAGCCAGAGCGGGAAATACACCGTCCCGCTTTTCGTCACCGCCGGGCTGCGCTGCGGCCGCGAATACTTCGGCAAAAACGGCGGATTGAGCACCCAAACATTCACGCGTTCAGCTTTCCTTTCCATGCAGGCCGGCGGCATACGTCCGGCGCTTGTTCCCAGCAAGCGCCCCGGAGTTCCGGCTCTCCTCGGAGTCGGGATCGCTTTTCTTGGTTCCCCCATACCTCGGCGAATCCTCGTTGACCGAGTAGCCTCGCTGCCCCAGTTTCGTAAGCATGGCCACGATCCGATCAAGAACACGCTTGGCCTCGATATTCTCCTGGGCGGAGAGCGCGCCACACACCTTCAACACGTCCTGCACGGCGCCACACTCCAACGTCGAGCCGCAGGCGATCTCAAAATACCGCCTCCGATCACCATCGGTCGCCTTGCCGTTACCCTCCGCAATGTTCAACGGGATGGACTGCGAAGCCCGAAGAAGCTGATCCTTCGCATTGCGATGCTGACCTTTCAGCCGCCCGCATAACCGATAGGCCCAACCGGCATAGTCGATCGCGACCCGATACACATCCAAACGCTCATGCCCAAAGGTCATGCCACCCTTTCGATTCCGATTCCGACCCCGATGCGGAAACTACCACAGGTGTCAGCGCTACGCACAGCAAAACGCACCCGGGGGAAGGGTCCGCGCCGCCGGGCCTGCTCCTTGACACGCCATCCTCATCCATGTTTGACTTTCCCCATGCCAACCCAAGTGCTCGTCACCGGCGCCGCGGGCTTCATCGGCAGCCACCTGGTGGAAGCGCTCGCCGCCGCCGGCTGCGCGGTCCGCTCGCTGGTGCTGCCCGGCAGCGCGACCGCCAATCTCCAGGGGGCGAACACCGAGGTAGTATATGGTGACATCCGCGATCCGTCCACCCTGCGTCCGGCGCTGGCGGGGGTGGACACGGTGTACCACCTGGCGGCCCTGTCGCGGCACGACGCGCGCGTGCCGGACGCCGACTACCGCGACGTCAACGTGCTCGGCACCCGGAACGTGCTGGAAGCGGCGGACGCGGCGGGCGCGCGCCGTCTGCTGTTCACCGCCACGATCGAAGCGGTGGGGATGTCGCCGGACGGCCGGCCGCTGACCGAGGACACGCCACAGCAGCCGCGCAACATCTACGGCCGGACGAAGCTCGAGGCGGAAAACCTGGTGCGCACGTTTGCCGCGCGCCGCGGCCTGCAGACCGTGGTGGTCCGTCCCCCGATGACGTACGGGCCGCGCGAGCTGCTGCTATGCGCGCGGATGTTCAAGCCCATCCAGTTCGGCCTCTACCCCGTCGTCGGCGACGGGCTGGCGCTCATGGAATGCTGTTACGTGAAGAACCAGGTGCAGGGCATCCGCCTGGCCGCCGAGCGCGGGCCCGACAGGTCCGTGTACTTCATATCCGACGAGCGGTCCTACACCTTCCGGGAGATCGTGCTGGCCATCGCCCGCGAACTCGGTGTGCGGGTCCGCACCCCCCGCCTCCCGGTGCCGCTGGCGTATGCGCTGGGCTGGACGGCCGAGCTGGCCGGCCGGGTGCTGCCCTTCCATCCGTTTCTCATCCGGCAGACCGGCCGCCCGCCGTTTTCCCGCAAGACCGTCGCGTGGACCAAGGAGAGCCGTTTGTTCGTGGACATCGGCAAGGCCCGGCGCGAACTGGGCTATCAGCCGGCCTACACCCTGCAGGCGGGGTTGCGCGAAACGATCGCCTGGTATCGCCAGCACGGCCACCTGCGGGCGCGCCGGGCGGTGGGCTGACTCTTTGGGCACAGCTCTTACACGAACGTGTGGGCCTGGAAAAAGCAGCTGGCCGGCTGCGCGAAGAGTGTTGCGGATTGGGCCATGCGGGTCACGGCGCGTCGGTGATCCACACCCGGCTGAACAGCGTCTTGAAGATGATGCGCAGATCCAGCAGCAACGACCAGTGCTGGAGGTATTCCAGGTCGTGCTCCACGCGCCGCTGCATCTCCGCCACGGTTGTGACCGCGCCCCGGCAGCCGTTGATCTGCGCCAGCCCCGTCATGCCCGGCTTGATTTTATGCCGCAGCATGTAGCCCGGCACGACCTTGCGGAACTCCTCGTTCATCGCCACCGCATGCGGGCGCGGCCCCACGATGGACATGCTGCCTTCCAGCACGTTGAACAGTTGCGGCAGTTCGTCCAGGCTGTAGCGCCGCAGCAGCGCCCCCAGCCGCGTGATCCGGGAGTCGCCGCTGGTGGCCGCGCGGAAGTCATAGCCATCCTCCGCCACCGTCATGCTGCGGAATTTCCAGACGCCGATCGGCCGGCCCTGGTAACCGTAGCGCCACTGCCGGAACAGCGCCGGGCCGCCCGTCCGCCAGCGGATCGTCGCGGCCACCAGCAGCATCCAAGGCGCCGCCAGGAGCAGGAACAGCGAGGCGCAGACCAGGTCCTCGATGCGCTTGACGAGCACCTTGACGCCGCGCAACGACGTCTCGCGCAGCGTGATGATCGGTAGATCGCCGAAGTAAATGATGTTGGCGCCCATGATCATGCGGAGGGTGAAGATGTCGGGGACAAAGTCCACCGACACCGTGGAGTCCGTCAACTCGGCCAGCAGGGGATCAATCAGATCGCGCCGGCTCGAGGGCAGCACCACATAGACCAAGCCCACATTCTGCTGCTGCACAAACGTCGGCAACGCGCTCAGCGGCCCCAGCCGCCGGCAGCCCGCCGGCGGCGCGCGGTCCTCATCGTCAAAAACCCCCAGCAGGTGAATTCCCACCCACGGATGCGCCACGATCAAGCCGGCCAGCCGCTCCGCCAGTTCGCCGGACCCGGCAATGACGCTGTTGACGACGTTATACCCCTTGGTGCGCCAGTAGCGCATGCTGAGCCGCAGGAGAATCCGGCCCGTGCTGATCATGAAGGGCAGCAACACCATCCAGTAGATGATGGCAATGGCCGAAAAATTCCGCCCCAGTTTGAGCAGGTACATACCCAGCGCCAGCGCCGCATAGAGACCCAGGCAGCCCCGGAAAATGTACAGGATTTCGTGGTGGATGGAGGTCACGCGCCAGGAATGATACAGGCCGATCGAGCGCATGGACACCAGCATCATGCCCATGATGATCACGCTCACGCCGGCCGCCAGATTCAGGTCGTGCGCCCCATACGCCTGGCCGGCAAAGAAGAGCACGCCCGCGGCCAGCGCGTCCGTGGCCTGCAGCAAACCGCTCAGAAAAGATCCGTACGTGCGAAAGTTTTTCAGTGGCCCGTCCTGCTCAGGTTGTTGGCCGTGAGACCGCCCGGCTGCGCCGCCGCGGGCGCCACAGCACATGGCGTATCATACCGGCGATGCTGCCGAATGCAAGCGCCCCGGCCCGGAGCAGCACCAGCCCGGGCGTGCAGAGTGCCACGACCCGGTCGCGCGCCCACGCCCGGCGGGCCAGCGGGAGCGACAACGTCAGCATGACGACGCCAAAGAGCGCCAGCGCCGGCAGCGCATAGCGCGTCAGGAGCAGCACGCCCGCCAGGGGCAGCATCCCGGCAAACAGCGCCGTTTGCACCTTCAGGAGCACGGGCGTGTAGGAATCCCGCGCCATTTTCCCCGGATACCGGCGGTACACCAGCATGCGCCAGTACGCCCGCGAATACTTGAGGCGCAGATAGGCGCCCAGCCGGTCCACGTGCGTGTGAAAGACGAGGGCGCGGGGATTGAAGGCCAGCCGGTAGCCGGCCGCTTCCAGCCGGCACGAGAGATCCATGTCCTCGCCGTTCGGCGCAGGGAAGGATTCGTCGAACCCGCCCAGTTCCAGGAACACGTTGGTGCGGTAGGCTGCCGCGTAGGTGTCCACCATGTCAATCCGCGCCGCCCGCTGCAGCAGCGCGTACCGCTCTTCGAACTCGATCTGGGCAAAGCGGGCCACCCAGCTCCGCTGCCGCGTACGGTAGGCGCCTTTGACGGCCACGATCCCGGGGTCCGCCAGCGGCTGCACCATCTGCGCGAGCCAATCCCCGCAGGGCACGCAATCGGCATCGGTAAAGACCAGCACCGCGCCCCGCGCCTCGCGCGCGCCCCGGTTGCGCGCCGCGGCCGGGCCGCGATTCGGCTGCCGGATCAGCCGCACCGGGGACGCCGCGGCCACCGCGCCGGTGTCATCCGTGGAACCATCGTCCACGACGATGACTTCGTACTGCGCCCGCGGGATGGTTTGCGCCTCCAGGGCGCCGAGGCCGTCGCCCAGCGTCCGGCCGGCGTTATAGGCGGGGATGATGATGGAATACTTTATGTCCATGGCTCAACAACCTGGGCTCATGATGCAGCCAGCAGCTCCAGCGCGGCGCGCCGCACGGCCTCGGCCGTGATTGCCTGCATGCAAACGTGCCCGGCCGGGTTGCGACAGCGTGACTCGTCGCACGCGGCCCGGCAAGCGCAGGCCGCTTCGACCACCCGGTGGGCAGTGCCATATGGCGCCGTCTCCGCGGACTTGGACGGCCCGAACAGCGCCACGACGGGGGTCCGCATGGCCGCCGCGATGTGCATCGGGCCGCTGTCATGGCACAGCAGCAGCCGCGCCCGCGCCAGCACGCCCGCCAGCTCCCGCAGGCCGAGCTGCCCGGCCAGCGCAACCGCCGGCGACCGCAGCAGGCCCGCGATCCGGCGGACATCCGCATCTTCCGCGGCGGTGCCGAGCAGCGCCAGCGGCAGGCCGGTGGCCGCGGCCAGGCCGGCCCCCGCGTCGGCCCAGCCGGCCGGCGACCACTTTTTCAGCGGCAGGCGGCTGCCGGGATGCAGGGCGATGAAGCCGCCGCCGAGCCGCCGTTCGGCCAGCAACGCGTCCACGCGCTGCCACTCCGCCGCCGTCAGATGAATCTCCGCGCGCGGCGCGCCGGCCACGGGGCAGCCCAGAAAACGCGCCAGGTCCAGGTGATACTCCACCTTGTGTTTCAAGCCGGGATACGGCACCACGTGGGTCAGCAAACAGCCGCCGCCGCCGACCGCATAACTGACCTTGCAACGGGCCCGCAGCGGCCGCACCAGCATCAGGATCTCGCGCAGGTCCGCGCGTGCCTCGATGACCAGATCGAAACGGCGCGGCCGCATGGCCCGCCGCCACTGCAGGTAGGCGCGCTTGGGGCTGTGCGGATAAAACCAGAAAGGATCGTACGTCAGAATCTCGTCCACCTGCGGATGGTTGCGCAGCAGCGGCGCGGCGCCCGACGAGGTCAGGAAGGAAATCTTCGCCGCCGGAAACCGGTCGCGGAGCGGTTTCAGCAGCGGCAGGGTCAGCACCACGTCGCCGACGTACGCCGTGCGGATCACCAGGATGCTGGCGATGGATTCCGGCACGGGCGGCGGCGGCCGGCCGAGCCGCCGCGGCCAGCAGACGGCCCGCAGTACGGCATCCGCGCACGCGGTCAGCAAATATTTGCGCCGGTTGACGATCTTATACATGCGCCGGTCCTCCGGCGTCCGCCGGCGCGGCCGGGATGAGCTGGCCCTCTTCAAATTCCTCCCAGAACTCCCAGAGCGCAGGCGCGGCGCGGACGGTCCGTTCGATCAGGCGCGCCAGTTGCGCCACCCCGTCGGCTTCCCGCGCCTCCGCCGGCAGGGCGACTGCCGGCTCGATCACCACGCGGTGCCGGTGCCGGTCGCGGAAGACGAAGGCGGGCACAAGCGCCGCGCCGGTCCGGCGCGCGAGCGCCACCGGCCCCGTGGGCAGGAACATCCGGCGTCCCAGGAAATCCACCACCTGGTAGGACTTCGAGATGTGCTCCGGGACGCCGCTGCCGTCGCCCGTCACGATCACCACCTCGTTGTTTTGCAGGCAGCGGTACACGGGCCGGAGGCTGCCCACCGCCGAAATGAAGGCGGCGGGGATTTTTTTTTCGATCTGCTGGCGCAGCCGCTGGCCCACGTGCCGCTGAATCCACGTCAGCTCCGCATCCGGCTTGTAGTAATTGACCTGGTTGATCCGGTAGCCGCTGTGTCCCAACGCCACCTGGAGCATTTGCTTGGCGCCGAAGTGCGCGGTGCAGAGCACGACGCCGCGGCCCTGCTGCAGGGCCTGATCCAGGTGTTCGCGCCCGACCAGGGTCACCACCGGCGCGAGGTTCGTGGCTTGCAGTTGGGGATACTTGATGAATTCCAGGACGTTCCGGATATGGTTCTGCAGGTTGGCCCGCACCAGGCGCCGGGCCGCGGCATCGTCACATCCCAGCGTCCGCGCGATATGGTCGGCCATGCGGCCCGTGCGCCGCCGCCCGGATAAAGCGACGTCCAGGCGCCCCAGCAGGCCGCCGATTTCATAGACCGCCCGGAACGGCAGCAGCAGGACCGCCCAGCGGAGGGGATACCAGAAAAAGATCCGCCCCAGATCCTTGGCCAGATTGCGATGCGCGATCATAAGGTCATCTGTGATCCGTAACCGCCGGCGTCAGCCGCCCGCGCGCGTTCAAAAGATTGCGCCATGGAGCGTCAGACCGTCCGTAATCGCGCGGCGGTCCCAACCCTGGCGCCGCGCAAAATCCAGCAGCGGTTCCTCTTCCCTGGGCCTTTCGGAGCCCATCAGCAGCACCGCGGGCCGGTTCGCGGCCGCCAGTTCGTCCACGTCCCGGGGCGTCGCCAGCCGCAGCCGCCGCCGCGCGCCGGCCTCCAGCAACGCGCCCATACGCCAGCCGAACGAGCCCGCCGCGCAGGCCGCCGGGATGTGCGCCCCACCCTCGAGCGGATAGATGGGCGCGATGGTGATCACCCGCGCGCCCGCAGCGCTCGCCGCCAGGCGTTCCCCGGCCCGGTGAACCCGGACGGGTACCCATTGCTCCGGGGCGCGTGCTGTCCACAGACAGCGGTAGGCCGGCAAACCCGCCGCGATGGTCAGCACGGCGGCCACCGCCAGCACCCGGGCGCCGCGCGCCTGACGCTCCGGCGGCTGCGCAGCCAACTGCCCCAGCACCGCGATGATGGCAAAAGGGACGAGGGCGAAGAAATATTGGAGTTGCGGCGGGTCGGGCACCAGGGCTCCGAGGAACAGGACCATCGCCAGCCATCCGGCGCAACTGGCACCGGGGCGCCGGAATTCTGCGGTCCCCGGCCGCACTGAAAACCGCCAAGCCAGCACCGCGGCACTCAACGCCAGCAGCAGATTGCCGGGCAGCAGCAGCACCTGCCGCAGCAGGAAGACAGCCTTGCGTGATAACTGTCCGCGCAAGGGATCCGTCGCCCACTGCGCGTTAAGCGCATGATAGCGCACGTTATCGAACCAGAAATTCGACGGCGACCGGGCCATGACCGCCAGCGCGGGCAGCAAACCCGCGAGCAAGCCCGCGCCGAACATCATGATGGAGCCCGCCCGCTGCGCCAAGCTGCGCTCCGACCGGCCCTCCACGGCCAGCGCCAACGCAAAGGGCGCCACCGCGACGAGCATCGTCAGGCGCACGCCGACGCTGAGTCCCACCAAGGCGCCGCAGAGGAAATGGAAACCCGGCCGGCCGCGGGCGCGGCAGTGCACGCCGTAAGCGGCCAGCAGCAACAGCACGGCCGGCGTGTGGTTCCAAGCCCAGAACCCGGCATAATTGAACAGCGGATTGAAGACCAGCAGCCCCAGGCCGGCGGCCACGACCCACGTCCGCAACGCGGGGGCCGCGGGCGCCCACAGGCGCCGACACTCCAGCGCCAGCAGCAGCACAATGCCCAGCGCGCAGAGCACGGAAAAGAGCCGGCCGGCGGCGAGCAGGTAGGGCGTCAGCGCGAACAGTCCCGCATAGAGATAGGGCAGATACGGCATCTGAAAGTAAGGATAGTCGCGGTAGGGGACCTGCTGCTCCGCAATCAATTTGCCGGCCGCCACATACATGTGCTCGTCGTGGCTCAAGGGCAGGGCCATGCTACGCCAGCACATCAGCAGCCACAACGCCGCTCCCGCCGCCAGCCACGCCAGCAGCGCCGTCCGCCGGCCGGCTGATCTGTTTTCTGTTGATGCGCAGGACGTCATGGAGCGCCGCCTGCCTGTAATGGGTCAGTTACGGGGTGGTCTTTTTCGGGAAGGCGCGGCTCGCGTGGCTCGTGCTTCGTAGCGAAGGCAGCCTTCGCTGACTTCGCAGAGTAGCAACGCTCGCCCTCCAGATCCGCTGCCAACGCCGGTGTCGCCGATGGAGGGCGAGACTCCGGCGAGCCGCGACCACCCCGTAACTGACCCGCTACGCCCGCCTGGCGCGCCGCGGAGCCGCCGGCCAACCGCGCCGCATGCGACTGCAGGTATGCGGCGACCGCCCCGGCGGCGAAGTCGCTGCCGGCTTCGTTCCAATGCGGATCGTCATCAAAGACCAGCGGCGTGCGCCCGGCTTTCTGGAACATCGGCAGCATGTTGACGATCGCATAGCCCGCCGTGGCCTGCTGCTCCTCAAAATACCTGAAGTATTCGTATTGATAGGGCTCCTTCAGCGCGTAATCGCCGGCTTCCCAGTTCCGCGGACACTCATTGGTATTCCAATGCTGGAACCGCGGTGTGACGAACAGATAAAACTCGGCGCCCTGCGCCGCACACGCGGCCGCGGTGGCGTTCACATGACTCATGGTGCGATCGAAGTGGGGCCGCGTGGCCGCCAAGGGATGCCGGTAGATGAAGAACCGATTGGTTTCCACACGCCCGTCCACCGTGACTTGAAACTGGTAGTAATCATAACGCCCCGCCCCACCCCACCAGCGGCGCAGCGCCGGCGTCAGCCGTTGCCGGAGGCGCTCCCAGGAGCTGCCCAGGAACCCGCGCGCGAAGTGCGGGCGGTCATCGCCATAGGGGAACACCCGCTCGCCCCGCGGTTTGGTCGTCAGTTCCGATTCGTACTTCAGGTCGTCCCCGATATCCGTGGCATCCAGCAGGAGCAGCACGAGGTTGGGCGCATAGGCCCCGGCCAGACCCTCATAACGCCGCCGTTCCAGCAGCGGCGAATACCCCTTCTCGGCGGCGTTCAACACCGCCGCGTCCACGCCCTGCGCGCGCAACTTTTGTTCCAGCAGGCTGGCGAACATCCGCTCCTCCGCCAGCCCGTGGCCATAGGCAAAGGAATCCCCGAACACCGCCACCCGCAGATCGTGCTGGCGGAATGTCCGGCGCGAATAACCGGTCCGGAAGCCGTCCTCGTTGGTCCGGATGAAGACCTGCTTTCCATGGATGCGCCCGGCATACATGCGCAGGTTGGCCGGCATGACGTGGTGGTACCTGCTCGAAGCCAACATCTGCACGGGGCTGACCGTGTATTCCGGCCAGAACAGGCGCGCCATACCTTCCGCCAGCCCCACGGCGAGCGCCGTCACCAGCAGGGCCAGGACGGCCCCCGCCCAGCACCGGCCGGGCTGCGCCGCGCGCGCCGATGTCGTTGGAGCAGGGTCACGCCTATTGCCCGTTGCGATCATGCGGACTCCTCAACCGCACGCGGCTGCCGGCCGAGCCAGGCGCGCACCTCCGTCACGGTCAGCACCCGCAAGGCGGCGCACAAGCCCGCATAGGCCGGCACCGCCAGGGCCGCCAGCAGCAGCGGCGGCAGGCGGCCCGCCCCCAGCCATACGCCGCCCGCCAGACCCGCCGTGGCCAGGACCGGTCGCCACGCCGCGCGCCACAGCACGGGGCCGCCGATGACCGCCGTCAGGCAGCGGTGATTGATCAGGAACAGGACCACGATGCTCAGCAAAAAGGCGAGGCTGGCGCCCGTGTGCCCGGCGCGCAGGATCAGCCACGGGCCGAGCGCCAGATTGACCGCCAGGGCCGCGAGATGCGTGAAAATCAGGCGCGTCTGCCGGTGCAGCGAAGTCAGGATGGTGTTCAGCAGGGCGTTGAGCGCGAAGGGGCCCAGCGCCCAACTGAGCAGGCGAAACGGGTTGGCGCTGTCCGCAAAGTCCGCACCGAACAACAGCCGCACCAAGTACGGCGCCAGCACGTGGACCGCCACGCCGAGGGGCAGCACCGCGCCCAGCACGAGGCGCACGGCGCGTTCGTAAAACTGGCGCAACTGCGGCGCCGCGGCGGCGTCCGCGCCCAGCCGGGCCAGCGCCGGGGTGAAGGCGAACAGCAACGACATGGGCAGGATCATGAGCGGACCGAGCACCCGCAGGGGCGCTTGAAAAAACGCGACTTCCTTCAGGCCCGCCAGCCACGTCAGGAGCAGGACGCCCGCATAGGCAAAGCTCTGGCCGAGGAAATTGTAAGCGGCCACGGGCGCCGATTCGCGGGCCAGGTAGCGCAATTCCGTCCACCGCAGGCCGAACTGCGGACGCGCGAAGCGGCGGACCAGAATCTGCAACGCCAGCAGCAACCCCGCGCCGCCGGCCGCGGCGCTGGCGACGAAAAACCAGGGATACGACAGGCGCCAAATGACCACGGCCAGCGACAGCGCGAGCAGCAGCAACCGCGTGCCGATCACGATGAGCGGATCGAAGATCATTTGCTCCCGCGCGATGAACACCGCCGTCACCGTCTGCTGCATCACCCACAACCCCTGGCCAACCACCGCCACGGTCATGGCGGCCGCGGCCATCGGCGAGCGCCCGGGGACCAGGCGCATCACCACCAGCGCCGCGCCCAGCGTCACCGCCGCCAACGCCGCGTTGAGCCACAGCGCCGAAGCCACGAGCGGCCCCGCGCGCCCCGCGGCCACGGCCACATCGCGCACCAGGATGCGGCCGCATCCCAGCGCCACCAGGGGCGACAACGCCACCGCCGTGGTGCCCACGAACGCGTATTCCCCAAAGCCGGCGGCGCCCAGGTAGCGCGTCGTCAAGCCGACCACCACCACGCCGGACACCAGCTCGGTGATCCGCGCCAGCAGAACAAAAAATGAATTCTTGATGACGGACAAAAAACTCTCCCCTGCTGCTGCGCGGCGGCCCCGGCGCTCAGGCGCCCACGGACGCCGGCGCGGACGGACCCCGCCTTCCGACCAGCCATTTTTGCCACAGCCACGCCAGCGTGGCCGCCGCCGCCGGAATCAACGCAAACTCGATGTCCACACGAAAACGGCTGTGTTCCACAAACGTGAGACCGTAGGTCGCCGAATAGGCCGCCGCGATGATCCCCAGCAATAAACCGTATTCGCGCGGCAGGCGCGGCAGGCTGGCGGCCGCCAGCGCAAGCAGCAGGCCCCAGTAGGCTTGCTGCAGCCCCTGGAATTTGAGACGCGCGCTGCCGGGCGGCAAAGCGCGCGCCGGGATCGAGGTCCAAAACCAGAGGATTTTCTGGCCGGTGCGCCGCAGGAAGGCGGCGGGATCGCTGCGAATGAAGGCCAGGGCCTCCGCCTGCATGTGCCGCATGACGTCCATCTCCGTCGCGTCCGCGGGCAATTGCAGGGCCGTCGGCAGATACAGGGAAAAGACGCTCATCCGGCCGTCCGGCAGCACCGACAAGCCGGTGGTCCGCGGGTTGTTTCCGATCCACAGTTCCTTCCCGAAACTGTTCTTGACGAGCACCACTCTGCCGTTGACACGGTAGTTGCGCACGGTCCACGGCAGCAAAACCAAGACCACCAGCAGAGCGCCGGCGCACAGACGCCCGCTGGCCAGCCGGTCCCGCCGCCGGACGGCACGCGCCAGCAGCACCACGCCCAGGAGCCCGAGCACCCCCAGCATGACCGGATTAAACAACAGCGCGCCACCGGTCGCCACACCCACCAGCAGCGCCCGGCGCCACGTCCTTCCGTCGGCCAGCGACAGCCACCCGGCGATGAGCCAGGGATACAGGGCGATGCTGACAGGGGCGGTGGAAAAGCGCGTCGCAAAAAAGGCGTAGGGCGGAAGGAGCACGCTGAGCCAGGCGGCCGGGAGGGCGGCCGGCGCGCCGAACCAGCGGCCGGCCAGCCAGCTCACCGGATAGACGATGGCGCTGACCATGAGCGCCTGGCACAGGCTCAGCAGCAACAAGCTGCCGGCGTTATCGCCCAGGATCTTCCACAGCGCCCAGAGCAGCAGCGGATAGCCGGGCGCCTGACTGCTGGTGGGCTGCACTTGCATCATCCGCGGCACAGGCGCGCGCTTCGACGCCGGCCCCGCTGTTGCTTCGGCCGGCACCGGTAGCGGATGGAACACCGTGCTGGCAAAGCCCTCGCCCGCCAGCAGATACCGCGCAATCGCGCCATTCTCCACCAAGACGGGCTGCCGATAGTGGCCCAACGCCAGCACGCCGAGCACGTGCAGCACGCAGGCGGCGGCAAACGCCCGATGAACACCGGTCCCGTTGGAAAGAAAAGCTGGCTGCATTCCCACCTCGTAAGTCTAACCCGCCGGCATCCGGCCGCCCGGACAGGGCGGCCGGTCGTCCGCGCCGATTTCTTAGCGGCCGGGTTGCTCCTTCGGCATGAGAAATTTCGGCTTCATGAACCCCCAGAGCAGCAGCC
>CAIQIC010000393.1 GCA_903871765.1 uncultured Lentisphaerota bacterium | reverse complement strand
GATCCACGCGGGTTCGTCCGCCCGGCAGCTCGCGCGGCACAGCGGGCAGCGCGGGTGAAAAACGCAGCCGGCGGGCAGAAAGGCCGGATGGGGCACGCTGCCGGCGATGGCCCGGAGCTGCCCGGCGGCGTTTGCGAGGCGCGGCACGGCCGCCAGCAGCGCGCGGGTGTACGGGTGGCGCGGCGCGGCCAGCACCTGCTCGGCGGAACCGCTTTCCACCAGGCGCCCGGCGTACATGACACACACGCGCTGCGCGGTCTCGGCCACGAGGCCCAGGTTGTGGGTGATCAGCAGGATGGCCATGCCCAGTTCCCGCTGCAAGGCCTGCAGCAAGTCCAGGATCTGCGCCTGGATGGTCACGTCCAGCGCGGTGGTGGGTTCGTCGGCGACCAGCAGCCGGGGCCGGCACACGAGGGCCATGGCAATCATGACGCGCTGCTGCTGCCCGCCGCTGAGCTCATGCGGATACCGGCGGAGTTGCTGTTCCGGCTCCGGCAGGCCAACGCGACGCATCATCTGCAGGGTTTCCGCCCGTACGTCCGATCCGGACCGGTGCCGGCGGAGGGCCTCGCCAATCTGGTACCCCACCGTGAACACGGGATTCAACGCGCTGCCCGGCTCCTGAAAAATATAGGCGATATCCCGGCCCCGCAGGCCGCGCAATTCGGCCGCGGACAGCGCAAGCACGTCGCGTCCCGCCAGGCGCACCTGCCCCCCGACAATCCGTCCGGCCGGCTGGGGCACCAGCCGCGTCAGCGCCAGCGCCGTGACGCTCTTGCCGCAGCCGCTTTCGCCCACCAACGCCACGGTCTCGCCCGCGCCAATGGCAAAACTAACGCCGTCCACGGCGCACACGGGCTGCGCCCCGCCGTAAAAGTGCACGCGGAGATTCTCCACCTCGATCAGCGGGTTGTGCACGGTCGCCGTCATGCGCGTGGAACCGCTCAGCGGGCCGGCTGCTGCTGGGTCAGGCAGTGGATGGCCCCGCAACCGGCCACCAGGTCCACCGCATGGATGCCGACCACCTGGCGGCTGGGAAACAGTTCGGCCAGCAAACCCAACGCGTGGCGATCCTGGGGATCGTTGAACGTGGGCACGAGCACCACCGCGTTGCCGATGAAAAAGTTGGCATAGCTGGCCGGCAGGCGCGTGCCACGATAGAACAACGGCTCCGGCAGAGGGAGCGGAATCACCTCGAGGCGCGAGCCATTTTCGAGCCGCATTCCCTCCAGCCGTTCGCGGTTTTCACCCATGATCTTGTAGTTCGGATCCCGCCGGAATTTTTCCTGGCAGAGCACGACGACGCCCGGCGCGACAAACCGGCAGACGTCGTCTACGTGGCCGTGCGTGTCGTCCCGGCCGGCAATTCCGCGACGGAGCCACAGGACGTTGGTGGCGCCGAGCACGTCGCGCAGCACCTGTTCCAACTCCGGTTTGCCCAGTCCGGGATTGCGCGCCTGGATCACCGGGTCCAGAAGACATTCCTCGGTGGTCAGCAGCGAGCCGCGGCCGTTGACGTCCACAGCGCCGCCTTCGAGCATGATCGGACGGTCGCCCAACCGGGCATGAAACAAGAGGAGACGAATCTTCCTGGCGATGCGTTCCGGGACGGCGTCATCCTGCTGCCAGTTGGGATAGCGCGCCCAGCCGTTGAATCGGAAGCGGGCTATGGCCACCGCAGGCCGCGCGCCGCCCTTGCGCACGAAGATCGGGCCAAAATCGCGAATCCAGGCGCGATCGGTCGGGCAGGCGAACAGCTCGAACCGGCGTGGCGGCACGCCGACGGCGTCCAGCACGCGACGCGCTTGCGCGGCCACCGCCGGCGAAGACACGCAGATCCGGACCCGCTCCCCCACCGCCAGTTTCCGGACCATTTCCCCGTACACCCAGGGGATCAGGACGCTCTTGCCCGGCCAATCTCTGGCATAGTGCGGCCAACTCAACCAGGTGGCCTCATGGGCTTCCCATTCCGCCGGCATGCGAAAACCCAGCGCCCACGGCGTTTTTTGCAGGGTCTTGGTCATGGCCCGCCGTTCCGTTCCAGCGGAGCAGCGCCCGACGGCGGCTGATCCAGATAGCGCTGCGTGAGCCCGCCATAGGCCCCGATGCGGCGGTCGCGCAGGAACGGCCACTGGCGCCGGACCTCCTCGACGCGCGCTCCGTCCACCGGCATCAGCAGGATGGCCTCCCGGTCCGCCGGGGCTTCGGCCAGCATCACGCCCAGCGGATCGCAGACAAACGACGAGCCCCAAAAATCAAGCCCCGCGCCGCCCGCGGGCTGTTCGCGCCCGACGCGGTTGACCGCGGCCACATACACGCCGTTGGTGATCGCCTGGCCGCGCTGCACCGTCTGCCAGGCCGCGCGCTGCGTCGTGCCCACGGAGGCCTGCTCCGCCGGATGCCAGCCGATGGCGGAGGGATAAAAAATCAACGACGCGCCCTGCAGGGCCGCCAGCCGCGCGGCCTCCGGAAACCACTGGTCCCAGCAGATCAACACGGCCAGCCGGCCCAGGCGCGTGTCGAACGTCCGAAAACCGAGATCGCCGGGCGCAAAGTAGTATTTTTCGTAGTAGCCGGGATCGTCGGGGATATGCATTTTGCGGTACACGCCGAGCAAGGCGCCGTCGGCGTCGAGCACCGCCGCGCTGTTGTGATAAACGCCGGCGGCGCGGCGTTCGAACAGCGGGACCACGAGTACCACGCCCAGCCGCCGGGCTACGGCGCCCAACGCCTCCGTGGCGGGCCCGGGGATCGGTTCGGCGAGATCAAAGCACCGCGGATCCTCCGTCTGGCAGAAATACGGCGACAGAAACAGCTCCGGCAGGCAGATCACCCGGGCCCCCTGCCCCGCCGCCGCCTCGATATGCGCCGTGGCCCGCGCCAGGTTCGCGTCCCGCGCCGGCTCCATCCGCATCTGGATCAGCCCCACCGTGCCTGTGAACAGATTTTGCATGGCGTTCAGGTCCTTCAACTTGCTTGTCCCGAGCCCAAGTCGTGAACCATGGCCCAGAGGCGGTCAATTTCGCCCAGTTCGATCACCTGTAACGGCGTCAGCCGATTAAATGCCGGGTTGGGTTGATGCAACCATTTCGGGATGCTTTCTGATTTGACAATCTCGGCCAGCGCATCCAACAACCTTCGTACCTCCTGCAATCGCCTTTTAGCGGGCAGGCTCGGCAACTTGCCACTCGCCCATTCCGCCAGCGCGCGTAATGAAAATCCCGTCAACCGGCCCAATTCCTCGCGCCGGAGTTTGTAGGTCTCGCACAACGCAATCACGTCCGGACTGGTTTCGGCTACATCCGCGACCAGTTTTCCAGCCAAGGCAGCTTCTGGTCCTTTCTGCGCCGCCAGCGTCGATTCGACCATCCCCACCGGAGCGCTGCCAGTCAGCACCGCTCCGTAAGATCCTTCGTGAATTTTCAAAACCACAGGCTTCTGATCGCCGTACAACAGCTTCGCCACCCCACCCCCGCCCCCACCCTGCGCAGCTCTCTTCTTCCGGCCGATGAAGTGTTGCAGTTTTTTCAGCCCGCCGGCCTTTTTGCCGGACAGGGCAACCCCCATCTGCGAGGCTTTGCCTTTAGTTTTGCTGGATGTCTTGTAGTTCATAACGGGGATAATATACGCCCTGCACCAAATCTCGTCCAGCAGATATGCATGCAGATCTGCATGATTTTACGGGTCAAGCCCGTGCATGTCCGGTGGAAGCGTTGCCGGATTCAAGGTCAGAATTACCGTTCCATCAAGACGATGACTCGGAAAATACACAATGTTTACGCCGCCGGTATGGCGGGCTGAATGAACGATCAGACCCTCGGCTAACCGTTCGAACGCAGCTCGTGCGACGGCCTGTGTGACGGGCTCGCGTCCTGCGTTCTGCTCCGCATCCCAGTCACAGACTAGCAGGTCCGCTTCCTTCACCTTGAGCGCCGCGAGCGTGGCCGGAAGGGTCAAATCCACCACCTTCTGGATCTCCCATTGCATCCCGATGATCAGTTGTGGGTTGAAACTGGCCGGCGTCCATCCGTATTTTATTCCCTTGTAGTTCATCTCTGCGGCCAAGGTCGCAGGGTCGGTGCTCGCATAAATCGTGGGCATCAGCTTCCGCACACTCCAACGCGCGCCCGCGAGCGCCGAGCCGAGACCCGTGAACCGATAAGGGCGCGACAACCAGCGAGGCGACGCTTGCCGGACCACCAGGCCCTTCCAAGGTGTGAACAATCCCGGATTGGTGTTGGGATCCAGCACGCTGAAGAATTTATTGAAATCTTTGTGGGCCGTTGTCATGGATTTTCAATGGTTATCGGTTCGCCGAATGTGAACAACGGGCCTTGGCACAATACCTCCACCACACGCGCCGTCGTCGCCGGCGACGACTTGTCGAGGTCTTTAAGGGCGTCGAATCCAACTCCGCCAGCGATGCGCGATTCGTAGGCCTTGGGCTGAAGGAGCGGAGGCTTCCCTTTGAGTTGATAGCATTGTCCATGAACATCATATATATATATATATATACTTGTGGCAAAGCCATGACCGGCGGGTCGGGTGGTTCCTGTTTGGGATCTGCGGCAGTACTCCTAAACGTATCAAGTATGTCTGTGTTGGGACTGAAAACCGTGCGAAGTATAAGGGACCTAGAGCGGAATGCCAGCCAGAAACCAACTCCGGACACCCCTATTTGGCCGGGGGGGGGGACAAAAAGCCAAACCCGCAGTCCTGTCGCCAGGACTGCGGGTTGACCCTTTACAACCGGGACCAGCGCGGACTTAGTAATCCATGCCGCCCATACCGCCCATGCCGCCGCCCTGAGGCATGCCCGGAGACTTCTCCTTCTCCGGCAGTTCCGTGATCATGCACTCGGTCGTCAGCAGCAACGACGCAATGGAGGACGCGTTCTGCAGCGCGAAACGCGTGACCTTGGTCGGGTCCACAATGCCCGCCTTGATCATATCGCCGTACTCGCCCTTGGTCACATCGTAGCCGTAGTTGCCCTTGTTGGCTTTGATCGCCTGAATGACGATCGAGCCATCCACGCCGACGTTCTCGGCAAGCTGCCGGAGCGGGGACTCCAGGGACTTGCGGATGATGTCCACGCCGATCTTTTCGTCGCCGGACGCCTTGACGTCGTCCAGGACGGACAGGCAGCGGATCAGAGCCACGCCGCCGCCGGGGACGATCCCTTCCTCGACCGCCGCACGGGTCGCGTGCAGCGCGTCTTCGACGCGGGCCTTCTTCTCCTTCATCTCGGACTCGGTCGCCGCGCCGACGCTGATGACGGCCACGCCGCCGGCCAGCTTGGCGAGCCGCTCCTGGAGCTTCTCGCGGTCGTAGTCGGAGGTGGTCTCCTCGATCTGGCGGCGGATCTGGGTGATCCGGCCCTGGATGTCGGTGTGCTTGCCGCCGCCTTCGACGATCGTGGTGTTATCCTTGTCGATCGTAATGCGCTTGGCCTTGCCCAAGTCGGTGACCTGGATGTTCTCCAGCTTGATGCCGAGGTCCTCGGTGTTGTACGTGCCGCCGGTGAGGATCGCGATGTCCTCCATCATGGACTTGCGCCTGTCGCCGAAGCCAGGGGCCTTAACGGCT
>CAIQIC010000392.1 GCA_903871765.1 uncultured Lentisphaerota bacterium | reverse complement strand
GTGTTTGTGGATCCGGCGTTGGAGGACATCCGCCGGGTGGTGGCCCTGGCCGGGCTCAACGTGGTCCAGTGGCATGGCTTTCCATCGGCCGGGGAGCAAGAGTCCGACTTTTTCCAAGCCTTGGATCAAACGCTGTCCGGCATTTCCAAACCTTGGAATTCCGCTGTGGGCGGGGCTTCCAGCCCCGCGCGCGGGACTGTCCTCCGCAGGAGGACGCCCACATAAGGATGGAAGGAAGAACAAATGAGTTCAAATCTGCTGCAGGACAAGGTGTGCGTGCTCACCGGCGGGGCGCAGGGGCTCGGCCAGGCGTTGAGCGCGCGGATGGCCGCGGAAGGCTGCCACGTCGTGATCGCCGACCTCAAGGAGGACCAGCTCAAGCGCACGGCGGAGAGCGTCGCCCAGCAAACCGGACGCCAGGCGTTGCCGGTCGTGTGCGACGTGACGAAGGAGGACGACGTGCAGCAGTTGTTCGGCGTGGCGCTGAAAACCTTCAGCCGCGTGGACGTGGTGGTCTCCAATGCCGCGATCCTGATTGCCGAGCCCATCTGCGAAGCGAGCGCGGAAAAATGGCGCGCGGTGATGAACGTCAACCTCTTCGGCAACTTCCTGGTCCTCAAGCACGCCTGCCGCATCATGCGCGATCAGCAGGGCGGCTCGATCATCCAGATCAACTCCAAGTCCGGTAAAAAGGGCAGCGCGGCCAACTCCGCCTACGCCGCCAGCAAGTTCGGCGGCCTCGGCTTGGTGCAGAGCGTCGCGCTGGAGATGGCCCGCTACCACGTCCGGTGCAACGCGGTCTGCCCGGGCAACCTGCTCGATTCGCCGCTGTGGACCGACCCGCAGAACGGGCTGTTCGTCCAGTACCTACGCGCCGGCAAGGTGCCGGGCGCCAAGACGGTGGACGACGTCCACCGGTTCTACGAGGACCAGGTCCCGCTGCGCCGCGGCTGCGGCTACGACGACATCGGCAACGTGGTGGTCTTCCTCGCCAGCGACCTCTCCAGCTACATGACCGGCCAGGCGCTCAACGTCACCGGCGGCCAGGAAATGCGGTAGCGGGGGGGGGGGGGGGGACGGCCCGGTCGAAGATTGCAAACGGCGAAGGCCAAAGGTGCAGTGCCAAGAGGTCGCAGTTCTCGAACCAGGATGAATCACGCGGAGGCGCGGGGTCCGCGGAGCCGATGAAACGAATATTACTGGCGCTCTGGGTCGGGGCCTTGCTTGTCGGTTGCGGTAAGCTGCCGGTGCCGGCCGGCCGGCTGTTGCAACCGGCGGGCCGGTTCTCCTTCGTCACGCCGGATGAATGGCACCGGAGCCAACTGGTCGGGATGGATTTCATCATCGTCTCGACTAACGCGGACGCCGGCATCAGCCCTAACATTTTCGTGGATGGAGCACCCCGCCCGGGTACGGTCAGCAATCAAGTCGCCAATCTGCTTGCCGCCAATCGTGCCGGGATCCAAAAGTATACGGTCATCGGACAGCGGGATATCGCCACGGATTCAGGTCTGAAAGGTGTGAAAATCGAGGCGCAACGCGAAATGCAGAACGGTTTGCGGGTGGCGCTGTTTCACTATCGGCTGCAGGACGGCGCGCGGGTCATCAGCCTTACCTGCAGTTGTGCGGACGCTGTCAAAGCGAAGTACGAACCGATATTCGACGCCGCCATGCAGTCGCTGCGCCCGGAACGCTGAGGCCCGCAAACCTTGCAGTTGTCGAATCTCCTGGAGCGGAACGCGTGAGCGTTCCGGCCCTGCTTCGCCATGGCTTCGCAGGGCAGGCCGGAATCGTTACCGATTCCGCTCCGAGGAAACAGTCGTCCGAACCTCCCGCGCGGCGGCAGAGCGCCGTGGCTATAGAATTCCACGGTCGGCCCTGTAGCCGTCCTCCGGTGGAGGACGCAGAAGAATGCGGTAAGAACGTGTCGCGTGGTCATTACCGTTGACCGGCGGAGCGCGCGTTATCCTCCAGTTGGAAGCGGATGGGCAGGAGGACGGAGAGTTTGGCGCCGGGCGGCAGGGGCTGGGTATAGGCGGGGAACGGCGCGGCGCGGTGGATGGCGTCCAACGCAGCGCGCACGAGGAGCGGAGACGCTGACGCCTCCACCGGCTGGGCGTCCAGCACGCGACCGGCGGTATCCAGCGTCAGGCGGATCGTCACAAGCCCCTCCACGCCGGTGCGCTGTGCGGCCTCCGGATAACGCACGCGGCGGGCCACCGCCGCGCGCACGGTGCGCCAATACGCCGGGTCGAGGATCTGCAGGCCCTCACCCCGCTCGCCGCCCGCGCCACCTTCGCCATACGTAGTCGCCGCTGATGAACCCCCGGCCGGTCCCGTACCCGATCCGCCCGGACGATCTGTGACACCGGCTTTGTTTGTCGCCGCCACGCTGCCGCCGCTGTCCGCACCGGGGATCACCGCGGGCGCCGTAGGCAGCGGCAAAACAGCCGGCGTAGGTGCCGGCGGTGTGACGATGGGAACCGGTTCAGGTTGCGGCGATGGCGGTTCCACCGGCGGCGGAGGGGCCGGTTCCGGCTTCGTAACGACAGGTGGCGGCGAGGGCGGTGGTTCCACCTTGATTTCCACCGGAGTTGGCGTGGGTTTCTTTTCCGCGGGCGCCTCCGGCTTCGGCACACCGGGTGTGCCTTCGGCCAAGCGGATCACCGGCGGTTCCTGCCAGAGCACGACGGTATAACTGACGGGCTGTTCTACCACCGGCGGCGGCGTCCACAGCACCACGGCGCCGAACACCAAGCTGTGCAGCAGCAGGGACAGCGCGAGCCCCAGCCAGCCCATGGGCCTTCGCGGCAGAGCCACCGGCCGGCCGGCGTACCCGTCCAGCACGTTGCGCGTCACCTTCAACGGCGGCAGGCGGCGCAGGCTGAATCCGGCCTGACGGCCGGCGCTGGACGGCAGAGGCATATCAGAATCTATACGATGCGCCGGCTTTCCAGGACCGGCCGGGCGACGGATAATAACCGTCCACGCTAAAGCCTTGGTAGCCCACGCTGGCATAATGCGTATCGAACACGTTATCCACCCCGCCGAAAATCTCCAGGCCGTTGAGCCGCCGGGGCGCGTACCGCAACAGCAGGTCCACGGTGGTGTAAGCGTCAAGTTGCGGACTTTGGTTCGCCACGTCGCCGCCGAGCACTTGGCGGCTGACGTACGTAAACCGCGCGCCCGCCGCGCAGTCCAGCGGCAGCGCCACCTCGCCGCCGGCCGTGAGCTTGTGCCGCGCGACGAGCGGAACCTCGTTGCCGTCATTGACGCCGGCGGAGAAGCGCGCGTCGGTGTAGGTGTAGGACGCGTTGAGCAACAGCAGGCGCTGGACGGCATAGTTCAGCGCCACTTCGACGCCCTGACGGCGAGTATCGTCCAGATTCTCGTTCTGCATCGAGACGGCGTTGTAGGCGATCTCGTCGCGCATGTTCAGCCGGAAGACCGTGACGGAAGCGATGCAGTTGGTGGTCAGGGCGATTTCGGCGCCGGCCTCGTAGTTGACGCCCCGCTCGGCATCGAGGTTGGGATTGAAGGCATCGGAACCGAAGCCGACGTAGCTGACCTGTTCGTCCACGAACGGGAAACGGAAAACCGTGCCGGCGCGGGCGAAGAGCTTGGACTGCGGACCGAGGCGGTAATTCAGCGACGCATCCGTCACTTGGGCCTGGTGGGTTTTGGCCTGATCGAAGAGCTGGCCGGCGGGCGAGCTGACGTCGGCGCTGATCCGCGCCTGCTCGGTGCGACCGCCGAGGCCGAGGGTCAGGCGGTCCATGACCTCGAACTCGTCGCGGGCATACAGGCCGATGGTCTCCTTGTCCACCTGGGCATGCACCAGCTCCGCGGCGCGGTCGGGATCGGCGAAACGGTTGATGCGCAGCCGGTCGAGTCCGGCATCGAGGCCGAGCAGCAGGGTGTTCTTGCGCCCGAACAGATCGCGGTCGAGGATATACTTAGGCATCACGCCGTAACTGTCGATGCTGACATCGGACCAGCTCAGCCAGCTTTCGAGGTTGCTCTGCATCTCCTGGCGGCCGTAGGTACCCCGGAGGTCGAACCGTCCGGCATTGGCGGTCGGCGCATGCAGGCCGAGATTGACATTCCACGCCGTGGTACGGGCGTCATCGTTGTGAAACACGCTCTGCCGCGGATTCTGGTCCAGCTCCGGCTTGGTGAGGTAGCCGGGTAGTTGGAAGTTGATCTCGTTGTAGGCCAAACCCAGATCGGCCTGGAAGCGCTCGGTGGATCCGTAACCCAGGCTGCCGCCGGCGCCCCAGGCGCGGTAGGCCGAACGGTCACGGTAACCCTCGGTCGCGTCGCGCTCGACGTTCGCGGCGTACGTCAGCGGACCGGCGGCGCCCTGCGTGCCGGCGCGTTCGTCATGCTGCCCGAAGCTGCCGCCGCTGACGGCCAGGGTGGTCTGCGGCTCGGGTGTGCCTTTTTTCGTGACGATGTTGACCACGCCGGCGAGGGCGTTGTCGCCGTAGAGCGCGCTCTGGCCGCCGCGCAGCACCTCGATGCGCTCGACGTTGGCCAGCGGAATCTGCAGCCAGTTCAGCCCCGCCATGTCAGGCCGGTTCAACCGCTGACCGTCCAGCAGGATCAGCACGCGGCCGTGGCTGTTCTCGCCAAAGCCGCGCAGGGCGATTTCCGCCTGGGACGCGTTGCCGGAGGTCGAGCGGAACTGCACGCCGCCGAGGCTTTGCAGGGCCTCGACGACGTTCGCCGCGCCGGAGCGCTGAATATCCCCCGCCGTGACGACCGAGACGTTGGCGGGCATGTCCGCCGCCGTGCGCTCGGCGCGGCTGGCGGTGACAACGATTTCCTCGGCGACCGGATTGGTGGTGGTCTGGGCTACGGCGACCCCGACCAACGCCACCAAGCCGGCCAAGCTAACGACGAACTGCTGCTGCATGCTGTTTTCTCCGCGATGTTGAGACCAGAAGACAGAAGCCAGAATTCAGAAGACAGAATGATGGTAAATACATCCCACCACTCATGAGAATCCAACTCCTGACTTTTGCCTCCCTCGGCTCGGGTTGTTTCTTTCCCCGTTCTCCGTCCTCGCGACGAAATGGTTCGGCGGCAATAAAAAAGCCTCCGGTTTCCAAGCATGAACCGAAGGCGCAAGGTATTCGTCTCATCCTCTTCGACCGCGAAAGAGCGGCAGCGCCATCCGGCGCCGCCTCCTGAGTGCGGGAACAACACGTCTTCTGGCTCCCGGCGTTGACCTACTCCCCGGCCTTCCCATCCTCCCTTGGGAGGACAGTGGCGTGATCGGGTTTCGCAGCCGGTTACAGCGGCGCGACCGCGTCCGATTTGCACGGACTTCCGTTTGTTATCCCGCTCGTCAATTGGCAAAGAACCGACGGCAGCTTACCGCGCCGGGCGGGGTTGTCAAGCCGGGCGCGGCATGGAATGATGCCGGGTAATGGGGCAGTCATGTAGGGGCGCAGTCTGGCTGCGCCCGCCCTGTAGTATGCGCTTCGCTTCACTACAGGGCCCGTGGGCGTCGCCAGCGACGGCCCTACAGTACCCCCGCGTGACTGAGGCTTTACGATGCCGGCCACCGGGCGCTTGACAAAGCGGTTTCCGGCGCGTATTTAATCAAGCGATTTAATCAAAGGATTAACATGTCCCGCGCCACTTCCGCGCAACGGCAGGCCATTCTGGCGGCGGCGATCCCGCTCTTCGCCGAGCGCGGGCACCGGGGCGCCACCATCCGGCTGGTCGGCCGGCGCGCCGGGGTCAACAGCGCGCTGATTTACTACTACTTCGACAGCAAGGCCGGCCTGTTTGCCGAGGCCCTCCGGCACGTGCTGGGCGGCTTTCTGGAGCACCTGGGCGCCCGGCGGCCGGCGTTCCGCGGCGCCCGCGCCCGGCTGGCGTGGCTGGTGGACGGGATCTTCGGCTATTACTCGGCGTACCCGGAGCGCATGCGACTGATGATGGTGGCGCTCAATCTGCATCCGGACTTGTTCGGGCGCGCGCTGGGCACCTTCTTGAAAGGTCGCCGCCTGGCGCCGCTCGACGCGCTGGCGGAAGGCATGCAGCAGGGCGACCTGCGCCGCGCGCCGCCCCTGGAATTGTGGTGGAGCATCCTCAGTCTGTGCCTGTTCAGCCTGATGCTCCAGCCGGTGGCGCATCATTTTCCGGCGCAGGGTCGGCCGGCGGCGCAGGCGGATTTGGCGGCGCGTCGCGAGCAGATCCTGGATTTATTGGAACACGGTTGTACGCAACACCCCGCAAGGAGCACCCCATGAGAACCCATCGTACGATATGCCTGGGCCTGGCCGGCTTGGCGCTGGCCGGCAGCGGCTGCCGCTGGCAGAACGGACAGCCGGACGGCTCCGGAACCATTGAATGCACCCAGGTCCAGGTGACGCCAGAGGTCGCCGGCCGCGTGGCGGTCCTGCCGCCGCAGGAGGGCGCGCGGCTGAAGCAGGGCGACCTGGTCGCGCGTCTGGACCCGCGTGACTACGAACTCAAGCGCGACGAGGCCCAGGCGGCGCTGGCACTGGCCCAGGCGCAACTCGACCTGATGCACGCCGGTACCCGCAAGGAGGACGTCCTCCGCGCCCGCGCCGCCGTCCAGGAGATTCGCGCCGCCGCCGAGGCCGCCGCGGCCGACCGGCAACGCGTGGAGCAGGTTTTTACCGCCCGGAGTGCGACACAGAGACAATTTGACGAAGCCCGTGCCCGCGCGGATCAGACCGCTGCCGCGCTGGCCGGCGCGGAACAGAACCTGGCGCGGCTGGAAAGCGGCAATCGGCCCGAGGAAATTCGCGCCGCAGCGGCACAGGTCGAGCTGGCCCGGGTGCGGCTGGCCCAGGCGGAGAAAGCCGTCGCCGACTGCGTCATCGCCGCGCCGCTGGACGGCGTGGTGACCACGCGCAGCCGCGAGCCGGGCGAGTGGATCGCGCCCGGTGCGCCGCTCGTCACGCTGTCGCGGCTGGACGAGGTCTGGCTCGCGGTGTACGTGCCCGAAACCCTGCTCGGCAAGGTCAAGCTGGGCCAGCCGGCGCGGGTGAAGCTGGACGGCGACGCGAAGTTTTACGAGGGCGTCATCACCTTCGTGGCGCCCGACGCGGAATTCACGCCGAAGAACGCGCAGACGCCGGACGAACGCGCCAAGCTGGTGTACCGCGTGAAGATCACGCTGAAAAATCCCAACGGCCTCTTCAAGCCCGGCATGCCGGCGGACGGGTACCTCTGAAGAGGGGAGAGAATACAGAATACAGAAATCAGAATTCAGGAGTCAGAAATGAGAAGAATGAGAACGTAGCCCTGCCAGGAGCAGAATCTGTAGCACGAAGGAACCTTGGTGGTGTGCCAAATTCAGGAGACAGAAACCGGAAAGCAGAATTCAGTTTGTACGCGAGACTTATTCGCAGGCCATTCTTAATTTTGAATTCTGACTTCTAAATCCCATGAGATTGGAAATGGCTGCGGAAACAGCATCGTTGGCGATTGAGGCGCGCGGGCTGGCGCGGGCGTTCGGGGAGAATCCTGCGATAGCAGGACTGGACCTTGACGTCGCGCGCGGCGAGCTGTTCGGGCTGGTCGGTCCGGACGGCGCCGGCAAGAGCACCGCCATCCGCCTGCTCTGCGGCCTGCTGCAGCCCACCGGCGGCGTCGCGCGCGTGCTGGGCCTGGAACTCCGGACCCAGCCCGACCGCATCAAGGCGCGGATCGGCTATCTCTCGCAGAACTTCACACTCTATGGCGACCTGACCGTGGACGAGAACATCGCGTTTTTCGCCGCCCTCCACGGCGTCGGCGGCTACCGGGCGCGCCGCGACGAGCTGCTGGCCTTCACGCGCCTGACCCCTTTCCGCCGCCGGCTGGCGCAGGCGCTGTCCGGCGGCATGAAGAAAAAGCTCGCGCTGGCCTGCACGCTGATTCACACACCGGAGCTGATCCTGCTCGACGAGCCCTCCACCGGCGTGGATCCCGTCTCGCGCGGCGAGTTCTGGAACATCCTCAGCGACCTCCTCGCCCAGGGCGTCACCATCTTCATGACCACGCCCTACCTCGACGAAGCCGAACGCTGTCACCGCCTCGGCCTGATGCACCGCGGCCGCATCATCCGCACCGGCACGCCGGCCGAGCTCCGCGCCGCGCTGCCGGGCCAGGTCTATCGCCTCGAAAGCTCCAACCTGACCGCCGCGTACCACGCGTTGCGCCAACGCTGGCCGGCGGACCGCCTGGTGCTGTACGGCGACCGGCTGCATTTCTGGACGCACAGTGGCGCGGACGAGGCGCGCGCCGCCGCGGCGGAACTGGAACAACGCGGCCTTGGCCCGGTGGCGTGGCGCGAAATCACGCCGTCGCTCGAAGATGTCTTTATCGGCCTGCTCGGCGCGGAAGGAGTCACCCATGAAAAATCGGAAACTTGACCACAGAGGTCACGGAGGATTTGGAAAAGTCCTCCGCGTCCTCTGTCTACCTCTGTGCTCTCTGTGGTTCATGCCTTCGGCTTTGGCCGATGACCTGGTCCGGCCAGAGCAGGTGGTGCAGGCGGCGCTGACGCACAGCCCGTCGTTGCAGTCCGCCGCGCGCGAGCTGGATGCCGCGGCCGCGCGCCAGGCGCAGGCCCGCGCCGCCGGCCGGCCCACGCTCGTCGCCGATGCGCGCGCCGCGCGCTACAACGGCCTGGCGGACACCTCCTTTGGTCCGCAACTGTTCATTCCGGCGATTGACAACCGGTACAGCGCGGGCCTGCAGGTGACCCAGCCGTTGTACACCGGCGGCCGCGTCCTCCAGCAGCGCGCCGCCGCCGCGAGCCAGCAGCAGGCCGCGGAGCAAACGCGCCTCAGCACCCGGGCGGATGTCGCCTATGCCGCGCTGGCCGCCTACTGGACCTGGTCCAAGACGCATTACGCCGTCGAGTCCTTCCAGTCCGCCGTCGTCCGCATGGCCGAACACCACCGCGATATGCAGCAGCAGCACCATGCCGGCTTGGTCACCGATAACGATGCTCTGGCCACCGAAGTTCAATTGGAACAAACCCGGCTTCAACTGGCCGCCGCGCACCGCGCCGTCGAATCCGCCCGCGCCCGCCTGGCCTTCCTCACCGGCCGCGACTGGCCCGCGGAGGCGATACCGCAGCCGGCGGCGGCGCCCGACGCGGCGGCGGCGCCGGACGAAACCGCGCTGCTCGCGGTCGCGCAGACCAACCGCGCCGAGCGCGCCGCACGCCGGCTGGAAACGCAGGCCGCGGCGGCCCAGGTCAAGGCCAGCGGCGCCGACGGGCGTCCGCAACTGGCGCTGATCGCGCGGTACGAGCAGGGCCGGCCGAACATGCTCAACATCCCGCCGCAGGACGCATGGTCCGACGACGCTTACGTGGGCGTCGCGCTCACGTGGAACCTCTGGGACGCCGGCCTGACCCGCGCCAGGGTCGCCGAGGCCGCCGCGCGGCTCGCGCAAAGCAAGCTGCGGCAGGAGCAGACCGAGGATCAGATCGCGCTCGACGTCCGCGAGGCGCGCATCGCGCTGACCGACGCCGAAGAGCGGCACACCGTCGCCCGGCGCCTGGAG
>CAIQIC010000391.1 GCA_903871765.1 uncultured Lentisphaerota bacterium | reverse complement strand
CTGTTCATCGACCAATTCACGCCCTTTCTCGCGTTGATTGACAAGGCCCGCCCGACCAACCCCGCAACACGGGTCGGCGGTGGTGACCAAGTCCATCCCGGCCCGCCCGGACAGACGCTGATGGCCGCGACGATTCTCAAGGGCATGAGCTTTCCCACTCTCGTGGCGGCGCTTGAGATCGACGCGGCAAGCGCCAAAGTGGTCAGCAACCAAAACTGCACGGTCGAGGGCTTGAAGGTGAGCCCCGAGGGGAAGATCACATTCCATCAGAAAGACAACGCGTTGCCGTTCTTCCCCGAGGGCGATGCCAAGAACATTCTGATGTGGCTGCCGATCCTTGAAGAGTTGAATGATTACCGCCTGAAAATCACCGGTCTCAAGGCGGGCCGCTATGAAATCCGCCTGGGCGGCGTGAAAGTCGCGGACTGCTCTAACGAAGAGTTGAGCGCCGGGGTCAATCTGGCGACCGCGGGCCTAACAACCGGGCCGATTGCCGACCAGGTCAGGAAAGTATGGGCGGCCATCAGTGCCAAGAACGGCTACTTCCTTGACAAGATTTTCGGCGGCGTCGTCCAAGCGGGAGGAGTTCCCGAGTTCCTTGGCATCACGCCTGAAGCGGTCGAAGCCAAGCGCGAGGCGGTCTTCAAGGAGCGCATGCAAAAGATGCCCGAGCTGTTTGAAGCCATCCGGAAAGCGCTGGTGATGCAAGCCCATCAAGTTGAGATTGTTCCAGTTCAAAACAAGTAGCCACGGAGAAAGAAACAAGTCCTGCCAATGAAAATGGAAAATATGAAAGACACACTGATTGCATGCATGGCTTTGGTCATGGCCTCGGCCGCGGTTTTGGGCGCGGAACTCTCGCAACCCGCCACGGGGGATCTGGTTCGGGATTTCAAAAATCCGCCGGAGAGCACCAAGCCGCGCTGCTACTGGTATTGGTTTTGCGGGAATATTTCCCGCGAGGGGATCACGCATGACCTGGAGGCGATGAAGCGCGTGGGCATCGGCGAAGCCTACATTGGCATCATCTATGGTGGCGGAGATCTCCAGGCGTTGAGCGAGCCGTGGTGGCAGATGCTTGATCACGCCGTGCGGGAAGCCACCCGCATCGGCGTGGATATCGGTCTCTTCAACTCGCCGGGGTGGAGCCAGTCGGGCGGCCCGTGGATCAAGCCCGCACAGGCGATGCGATATATGTCCACGTTGGAAACGCGGGTGGCGGGTGGCCAACATTTCGAGGGCAAGTTGCCGCAGCCGCAGGGCGAGTTCCAGGATCTAACGGTTATGGCATTCCCGGCACCGGCCCATGATGCGGATGATGCCGCGGCGCGCGGCGCCAAAATCACGCGCGATGAGAAAGCGGTCACCTTTGACTTTCCGGCGCCGTTTGAAGCGCGCAGCCTGGTGGTGCGTCCATCAAAGGTGGTCAATACCAGCGGTGAGTTCCAGGTGTCCGATGACGGCGTGCAATACCGGACCTTGAGGAAGTTCAGCATCGCCCGTTATGTCGGGCACCCGAATTGCGGGCCGGTGCCGCTGGCACCGATTGCCCTCAGCTTTCCTGCCGTAACAGCCCAACACTTCCGGCTCGCCTTGAACGGGGCCTACGAAGGGGAGGTGATCCTTTCATCTGCGGCGCGGCTGGATAGTTATGCGGAGAAACAGTTGATTAAACTATTCCAGGAACCTCAGCCGCCGTTTGATTTCTACAGTTGGCAGACCCAGAGCGAGCCGGAATCGAAGGATCTGGTCATCCCGCCGGCTGCAGTGCGCGACATCAGCCGGCAACTGGCCAAGGACGGCACCCTGAGCTGGGATGTTCCCCCGGGTGATTGGATTGTCCTGCGCACGGTCTTGATGCCAACCGGAACGCGAAATGAACCCGCGCCGGATGAGGCCAGCGGACTGGAAGTGGACAAGATGAACCGCGACGCACTGGCACATCATTTCGAGTCGTATGTCGGAAAGTTGTTAGCACGGATTCCGGAAAACGAACGCAAGGCATGGAAACATGTCGTGGCGGACAGTTATGAAGTGGGTTCGCAGAACTGGACGGATGGCATGGCAGGTGACTTCAAGGCGCGCTATGGCTACGATCCGCTGCCATTTCTGCCCGTTCTAACTGGACGTCTGGTCGGCAGCGCCGCGCAATCCGAACGCTTCCTGTGGGACGTGAGGCGGATGGTGGCGGACCGCATTTCCAGCGAGTATGTCGGCGGCCTGCGTGATTTATGTCATAAGAACGGTCTGAAGCTGTGGCTGGAAAACTACGGCCACTGGGGCTTTTGCGCTGAGTTTCTGCAATACGGCGGTAACAGCGATGAACTCAGCGGGGAGTTCTGGGCGGAAGGTTCATTGGGGAGCGTCGAACTGCGTGCCGCCTCCTCGGCGGCGCACATCTATGGCAAGCGCCAGGTGTTCGGCGAGTCGTTCACCGGCGGGCCCGCGTTCCGAAGCACGCCATGGAGCCTGAAAAGGCGGGGTGACTGGGCGTTTTGCCAGGGGGTGAACCAGAATGTGCTGCATGTGTATATCCAACAGCCGTGGGATGACCGCAAGCCCGGCGTGAACGCCGACTGGGGAACGGAATTCAACCGGAACAACACCTGGTTCGAGTCAGCGGGGTCGTGGATTGAGTATCTGCGCCGCTGTTCGGTCCTGCTCCAGCAAGGACTCCCGGTTGCGGACGTGGCGTATTTTATCGGCGAAAACACACCCAAAGCATATGGCATAACCAATCCGGAAGTGCCGGGATACGACTTCGATTATATCAACGCCGAGGTGCTCATGCAACGCGCCACCGCGAAGGATGGACGCCTGGTCCTGGTTGATGGCATGAGCTATAAGTTGTTAGTCATCATGCCCCAGGACACCATGCGGCCTGAAGTGCTCGCAAAGATCGCCTCCCTGGCTAAGGCCGGCGTGGCCGTGTATGCAACCCGCCGCCCCATGAGCTCGCCGAGCATGCAGAACTATCCGGCCTGCGACCGGCAGGTGGCAAAACTCGCCGCAGAGTTGTGGGACAAAGGCGGTATTGTGCAGACCGGCACCGTGCGGGAGGCTCTGGACAAAAACAAGACCCCTCCAGATCTCGACGGCATTGATCTGCAGAAAATTCTCTTCACCCATCGCCGCAGCGCCGACGCCGATTTCTATTTTCTCTCCAATCAGACCGACGAGGCGCTGGATCTAACGCCAACGTTCCGCATGACCGGGCGGGCCCCGGAGTTGTGGCATCCGGACACCGGCGCCAGTGAGCGGTTGGCGGTGTACGAGGCTGGTGAGTGGTCCACCCGTGTCCCGATCCGGTTGGAGGCGCGTGCTTCGGTGTTCGTGGTGTTCCGCGGCAAGGCTTCGGCCGAGGGCATCATCGCTGTGAAGCACGACGGCACACCACTGTTAGTCAAGTGGACCCCGCAGGACTTCACGCGCGACGACGGTGGCAAGATCCTCGTGCGAGCCAGTCAACCCGGTCGCTATGAACTCACCACCGCCGGCGGCAGAACCAAGGCGTTCACAGTGCCGACCCCAACCGCGCCGACGGTGATCGATGGACCATGGCAGGTGACGTTCCCCGGCATCGCCGCGCCGGTGCCCTTCGCGAAGCTCGCGTCGTGGACCGAACATGCCGATCCGGCGATCAAATACTTCTCCGGCACCGCGACCTATCGAAACACGTTCACGCTGCCACCATCCCAAATCCCAAATCCCAAATCCCAAATCCTCCTCGACCTGGGCGGAGTGGAATCGCTGGCCGAGGTCACACTCAACGGACAAATACTTGATACCCTGTGGAAACAGCCCTTCCGGCTCGACGTCACCGGCGTGATCAAACCCGGCGCCAATGTGCTTGAAGTCAAGGTGGTCAACGCCTGGAATAACCGCTTGCTGGGACAGAAGAAGGAACCCGCAGCCTTCAGCGCGCCGGACGTTTTCAAGCCGTGGCTCTTCAAGGAGGTCAATGTCGACGGACCCTTGCTGCCAGCGGGTCTGCTCGGGCCGGTGCAGTTGCTGACGATTCAAACAGTGGAAGTGGAGTAACTCAATGAACATGAAAAACACAAAGTTGTGCGGGATAACAGCGTTGTTAATGGCGGCATCAAGCGCCGTGTGTCTGG
>CAIQIC010000390.1 GCA_903871765.1 uncultured Lentisphaerota bacterium | reverse complement strand
GTCCTTCGACCCCTGCAGCGAGCCGTTCGCGGGCCATTCGTTTAAATTCCGCGAAGGCCCGATCATGGTCTTGTTTGCTCATCGCCCGATCTCCCTATCAGATGCCCGCCGGGTGGGATAGGGCAGCCCCGGCAGGAATTACCCGGCTGTACGGGCCGGGACAGCTCAAGTTCACTTGGTCACGTCCGGCATTTTCGCGACAGCTCCGCGCAGCGTGCCGGTTTCGATATGCGTGTACTGGCGCGAAACGGCTTCCGAATCATGGCCGATGATTTCCCGGGCTACCACGTCCGACACGCCCGCATTCTTCAACAGGCTGGTGGCGGTGTGCCGCAGGCAGTGGAAGGACAACTCGCTGGTGTCGCGGCGGGCGGCACGTCCATCCTTTTCCTTGGCGTGTGTCCGTTTGGCCCGCAGCCCGGCCGTGGCCAGAATATCCCCGAATCGCCGCGCCAGTGTATTCGTTCCCTCACCAACAGCGGACGGGAAAACCGGCGCGGTCGGGTCATCCACGCCGGCCCGCGCCATCAGGTAAACCCGCAACGGCTCGGCAAGCGGTATGTGAACATCGCGCCTGGTTTTGCCGGTGAGGAAGTGGATCTCGCCTTGCGTCAAGTCCACCTGTGCCCACGTCAGCGCGGCCAGGTCGCCCAGGCGTTGCCCGGTGTACAAGCCGACCAGCACCAGCCCGCGCCAGTCGTCATCGCATACCGCAAGAATGCGCTTCAGTTCCGGCAGCGTGAAGGCACGGCGCCGGGCGCGGTCGGTTTTCAGGATGATGATTTTCGCAAACGGATTATCTTGCACCAGCCCGCCGCGCCAAGCGGAATTCCACAGGACGCGGGCAATCTTCACCCGCTTGTTGGCCGTGGCAGCGGTTACGCGCTTGGCAACTTTCGCCTGATACGCTATGGCATCGCGGACGGTGAAAGAATCCATCGGCAGTTTGGCCCGTGATCCGAAAAATTCGAGCAGGTCTTCGGCCACGTTCCGATATTCGCTCAGGGAGCTTTCGGCCAGTTCCAGGCTTTTGGATTGCAGCCACGCCTCGGCGAAGTCGGCCAGCGAATCAGACGGCAGCTTTTCTAGGGCGCGTATGGCGTAAATGTCCGAGATGACCTTCCGCGCCCGCGCCTCATTCAACCGATCCTTGGCCGCCAGCCGGGCCGCTTCTACGTATTTCGACGCCACGGATTGCGCCTGCCGCTTGTTGCTGGTGCCAGTGCTCCGCATGGTGCGGCGTCCATCCGGCAGGTAAAATGCCACCATCCAATTCGCGCAATTCGGCAGTTTATGAAGGCTTGCCATGGTTTGTCCCTTTCATTAAGGTTCTCTGATCAACACGCTCATCATGCTTATAACTATACTTATAACGTGCCATGTTGTCAAGGGCGTCTTTAATGTGCGAAATCATTAGGAAATTACGTATTTCTTAGGTGTGCGGCGAAACACGGGTTCGAATCCCGTTGGGGTCGCCAACTTTTGTAAATCACTGCTGCGCCGGCACGGGCACCGACTGACCTTCACGCTGGGCGAGTTGTTCCTTGGGCGCGTAGGTGCCGTAGAAGGGTACGTTGGCATCGAGCCAGAGATAGACGTGCC
>CAIQIC010000389.1 GCA_903871765.1 uncultured Lentisphaerota bacterium | reverse complement strand
GGGCCGACCTCCGTGTCGGCCGCGGCCCGGACGGAGCCGGGCCCTCCAGGGGCCAAACTGACAACTGATCACTGATTACTGTCTTCTGCCTGTCCTCCATCCGGGGCCCCCCGTCGGCGGCCGCGCAGGAACCAGACGATGACGCCGGCGGCGAAGAGCGCCAGGCTGACGTCCTGCGCCACGTTCAGGCCCAGCCCCGGCAGCCGCGCGTCGCCGCGCAGAAATTCCACCAGGCAGCGGAACGGCGGATACAGCAGCAGGTAGAGCGCCAGCACGCGGCCGGCGGGCGCCCCGGCGCGGCGGCGGCGCAGGTAAAACCACAGCACTAGGCCGTAGAGTGCCAGGTTGAAAGCTGTTTCGTAGAGCTGCGTCGGATGCACGGCCACCCCGTGCGTCTCGTGGGAGGGGGGGAAATGTACGCCCCATGGCAGGTTGGTCGCCGCCCCGTAGCAGCAGCCATTGAGGAAGCACCCGATCCGGCCCAACGCATGGCCGAGCGGAATGCCGGTGATGGTGAAATCCGCCAATGCCCAGAGCGGCTCCCCCCGGATGCGCGCGAACAGCAGGGCCGCCAGGCCGCCTCCGATAAAGCCGCCGTAATACACCAGCCCGCCATGATCAATGCGCAGGATTTCCAGCGGGTGCGCGCTGAATTCAGGCAGGTTCGCCAGCACGTGCGCCAGCCGCGCACCGAGAATACCGGCCAGGATCAGCCAGAAACCCAGGTCCGCGCCGAAGCCGCGCGGACGATCCGTGCGCAGCGCCAGGCGGTTCCAGTGGGTAATGACGGCCATGAACGCCAGGGCCATCAGCACGCCGAACCAATAAATCGGCCGGACGCCGAGCTGAAAGCAAATCGGATGCATGCCGGCACTCTTCCCCACCCGCCGGGCGGAAGACAAGCTTTTTCAAGCATGCCGCTGCCGGGCGCAAAGAAACGACGGCAGACTGACGCCTGCCGTCGTTCCATATACTACGGCTTTTCGCGCGGCCTTAGTTTTCCGCGGCCGGCGCCGGCGCGGCCTTCTGGGGACAGGTGCCCGACTTCTTGCAGGCCGCGCAATTCTGCTTCCACGTCGCGAGCTGCTCGTCCGTCAGGATACTCTTCATCTCCTTTGCGCATTGCTTGCAACAACCCGCCGCGCAGCCGTCCTTGCATTTGGCCTGCAGGGCGTCCACCTTGGTCTTCTGTGCATCGGTCAGGGTCAGGCCCTGCGTGCACATGCAGGGGCACGTCATCTTGGCGCCGCACGCCTTGGCCGTACCGCCGGCCTTGGCATCGCAACTTCCACAATCGGCCCATACCGCACCCGCGGCCAGGACCAGCATCGCCGCCGCGCAACCCATCAGTACCTTCTTCATCGCGAACTCCTTTCCTGAGTTTTATGTCTGCGGCAGTATACCCGCAACCCGCTTAAAATTCAACTGCCGGATAATGGGCTTGACTGGTCAGCTTGCGGACTTAACATCCCGGCATGTTGTCCGGCGAATGGGTGCGCACGGTGAAAGCCGCGTGGCCGCCATGAACCCGCGGCGGCGGCCGGTGGTTGCCAAGCTGGAGGGTTTGATGAACAAATCTCTGACACGAGGGTTTGCAGCTCTGCTCGCCGGCTGCAGCGTCGCCGCCGGCAGTCCGCTGCCGGTGGCGTGGGGCACGTCGCCGATCGCCGAACTGTATCCCTACGTCAGGGGCAATTTCAGCGGACCCGTGGTGCCGGAATCGCCCGACCCGCTCGTCGCGTACCGCTGGCCGAAGCCCCAGGCGTCCGACGGACTGGAAATCTATCTGGTCAAACCGCGGGCGGTGACCGCCGCGCCGGCGGCCGCGTTCGCGAACCTGTCCTCCCTGACCGGCGACAGTCCCCGCGTGACGGTCGCGGGCGCCGGTACGCTCACGGTGGATTTCGGCATGGAATGCCCCGCCTGGGTGGAATTCGACAGCTCCGACTGTCCGGGCGGCGTCGAGATGAGCATCAGCGAGTACAACGAGCCCGGCGTCAATAAAACCGCGGCGCCGGCGCAGCACGGCCAGACCTACCGGCTGGAATTGAACAAGGAGCTGTACGACGGGCTGCGCTTCGCCTGGCTCAAGGTCCCGGCGCCCGCCCAGCCGTGGCACATCACGGGCCTCCGCGCCGTGTGCCAGGCCAAGCCGGCCAATTACAACGGCCGCTTCGCGTGCAGCGATCCGGTGCTGACCCGGGCCTGGTACATGTCCGCGTACAGCGTGAAGGCCTCCCTGTGCAAGGACTACTTCGGCGCCATCCTGATGGAACGCGGCGACCGGATGTCCTGGACCGGCGACGCGCACCCGTCGCAGGCCGCGGCGCTGGTGGCCCTGGCGAATTACGATTTCATCAAGCAGAACATCGCCAACACCTCCAAGCAGAGCAACGGCATCCGGAGCTACTCGCTGTACTGGGTGCTGAGCCTGCTCGATTATTATTGTTACACCGGCGACGCCGCGACGCTGAGCTCCTACCTCGACAATGTCTGCGCCAAGCTGGACGATGCCTACAAGGTGTTCGGCACCGATCCCCCCCTCCGGTTTTACGGCTGGGATGAACGCCTGGGCGCCGGCTTCGAGATCTGGTTCCGCCCCTCCGCGGAGACGCAGCAGGCCTACAAGATGCTGTCGGTGCGGGCCTGGCATGACTTCGCCGCGGCCATGGACACGCTGGGCCGCGCCGATCTGCGGGACAAATACAACGGCTATGCCGCGGAAAAAATAGCCGGGCTGCGGCAGAACAGCGCCTGGCTGACCGCCTGCGGATTGCATGCGGCGGCGGACGCGGTGACTACCGGACTCCTGACCGCACCGGAACAAGCCGCGGTGTATCGGCAGGAATTCAGCGACCGGGTGACCCGCCTGTCGCTCTCGCCGTTCAACCAGTACTTCATCATCCAGGCCCTGGGCCGGCTCGGCCGGCACGATGACGCCCTGTGTTCCATTCGCGACATGTGGGGCGGCATGCTGAAGTATGGCGGAACCACGACCTTCGAAGTGTTCCGGCCGTCGTGGAACGAGGTCATCGGCCCGAATGACGCCGTGCCCAACGCACAGTGCGGCATCGTCAGCCTGTGCCACCCGTGGGGCGCGGGGCCGGTCAAATGGCTCCAGGAAGAAGTGCTCGGCATTGTGCCTACGAAGCCCGGCTTCGCCGCCTACGATGTCCGCCCGCACCTGGGCCGGACCCTGACCAGCGTGTCCGGCGTGACGCCGACGCCGCACGGCGACATCGCCGCGAGCTTCGATGTTGCCGCGGGTAAAGGCAACGTGACGGCGCCGACCGGAACCCTCGGCCGCATCAGCGTGCCCAAGGCCGAAATAACCATTGCCCGGATCACCGTCAACGGCCAACTGGCCTGGGATGGCGCCGCGCATCCCGTGCCCGGCCTCGGCGGGGCGAGCGAGGACCCGGACTTCGTCAACTTCACCGCGGTGCAACCGGGAACCTACGACCTCGCGATTGAATACCGCGGACAGACGCCCGCCTACGAGGAGCCGCCCCTGCGCTATGCCGGGCGGTTCATCCGGCAGGACACCGCCACCCGCGGCAACTGGGGCGGCGTGTACGGAAAAGACGGCTACGTCCTCTGCAACTACAACGGCTCCGGCCAGGATAAAAAGTCGCTGCCGGCATATGCCACCGGCCTGGATTACTTCCGGGCCTTCCCCGAGGCCGGCCTGCCGGATGCCATCACGTGGACGACCAACACGACGGACCCGCGGGCCCTGGCGGCGGAGCCCGGCAACCCGGCTTCGCGGAAGGCTGCCTGCTTCGCCAACAACGATCAGACGATGACGGTCGCGATCGGGGTGGACGGCCAGCACGCCTGCCAGATCGCGTTGTACTTCGTGGACTGGGACAACCATGGCCGGCGGCAGTCCGTGGAGATGTTTGACGCGAAGACGCTGAACCTGATCGCGCCGGTCAGAATCGTCAACGCATTCTCCGGCGGTGTATACCTGGTGTATGCGTATGACCAGGCGGTGAAGTTCCGCTTTAACAAGGTCCGGGGCGACACCGTGACGCTGAGCGGGATCTTTTTCGATCCTCAACCATGAACCGATTATTCCAGAGAAGTTCTCGCACCCCCCCTGGCGGACGCGACGGAGCGCGTCCCTCCAGCGAAGCAACGGTCTTTTTTCGCAGTTTTTGGAGGGCCACGCTCCGTCGTGGCCGGCAGTATGCGATGATTTTCATGCGGCTCAGGAGTAACGCATTCTGGCTGCTGGTGCTCGGGC
>CAIQIC010000388.1 GCA_903871765.1 uncultured Lentisphaerota bacterium | reverse complement strand
TTTTTATGATTACATACTAACCCAAACCGGAATGTCTGTCAAGCCCTTTATCCCGACCTCTCGGAGTGTCGGGATCCGGGAAGACCTGGACCTCCTCGGCGGCGGGTTGGTCGTTTTGCGCCGCCGCGGCGGGCAGGTTGTCGTAGCACGGCTCATAGACCGTGCCGCCAGCCGGCGGTCCGCGCGCCGGCGGTTCTTCCCACAGGTTCAGGTGTCGCAAAATGGCACTTCTGTCAACCGGGGCTTTGATCACCGCGATCTTCGCCATTCCCCGGCCGCACTGCGGGCACAGCAGCGGGTCAACTTCTGCTACTCTGCGCAGTCAGCGAAGGCTGCCTTCGCTACGTAGCACGAGCCACACGCGTTTGATCAATTCCCGTCACATCTCCGAGGCCACGGGGCGCAGTTCGGGCGCCATGGTTAAAATTCATTTCCAGGTTGATGTTTGCTGTATATTTGCCTTCCCATGCCGGGTCCATGTCTTCGTTCCAGATTCCCTGCAAGTTGTTCGGAATCATTCCGATCATCCCCTACTGCGACTCCTCGATCGCCTTGATCACGGCCTCCGCCACCGCCGAGCGCGTGTCCTGGGTTTGATTCTGCGCGGTCTCCTCGGCCTTCCAGGCAGCGTGTAGAACCTTGAGTTGCGGCAGAGTCTCACGGGCGGCGGGACCGTATTCTTTGAGGAGCGGGAGGATTTCTCGGGTCCTTATCCCCCAACCGTTCTCGGTTTTGGCGTATTCGATGATGGCAGGCAGGCCTTCCGGAATCTTGTTAGCAGCCATGAACCGGAACGCTTCCTCACGTATGCCATGGGCATACATCTCGCCGCTCGGAAGGGTGTTGCTGGCGACCTTGAGGATCTCGGGTAACAGGCTTTTGAGCTCCTCGGGGCTCAGCGTCTTGAACACGGGGAGCATGGAAGTCGTCGTCTGCCCGTCGTCACTCGCCATGAGCCTCCGGATAACCGGATAGAGCAATTCCCGGTCAACCCCCTCAACTGAATCCCCCAGCAGGCCATTCTGCTGGTTCATATCCACAAAAAAGGACTGGAACAGCGCGAAAGAGAGGTACTTGCACTGCCTGCCGCGGGGATCATCTTGATCAACCACTGCGGCCAGCTTCAGCAGTTCAGGCACGGCCTTGCCAGCCGGCTGGCCGATGCAAGACAGGGCATAAGCCGCCTGGGTGCGCAGCCACATATCCTTTTCGGAAAGCTGCCGGATGAGTTCATCCGTAGCCGGCGCCGCCCGCTTTTGAAGATATTGCAAGGCCAGGCAGGCTCCGTAACGAGCATTCATGTCTTGGCTTCCGAGCATGCTGATAAGCTGCGGAATAACGTTGTCCGTCTTCTTGGACAGCGCCATGGCTGCCCGCTGACGCACCAGCGGCGACCAACTCTCCAGGGCCTTCAACAACTGCCCGTTGCGCTTCGCCTCATAGAAATGATCCGGGGCTGAAGTATAGAAGATATCGGCAAAACTCTGGCCACATTCAATAACGTCTTTCAACTCTCTGCCTGTCAGAAAGTTCGCCTGGCTGACACCCTTGCCCGTGATGTAGAGCTTCTGCAAAGGCAGGGCATAGTGCAGGACAAAAAGTCCCGTCATATCCCAGTCATAATTATCCCGGCTGGTGGTGAAGAAACTCCCATCCCAGCGCCGGGCCATATCGTAATACCAGCGCAATTCCTTCAGATAGGCGGCCGCTGCCGCAGGGCCGGCGCGGTTCGCTCCCAGCGCCCCCCACAGGAACCCGAAGTAGTTGCCGGTGTGGCCCAATTCCTTTTCACCGTAGGCGGCCGTGGCCATTCGTGAAAAGAACCGTGCCGCTGTCGCGTCCCCCAGAAGATCAAATGTTACGGCGGCCGAACCGCTTTTCCCGTTGTCGTCATGTTGTATCCTGTAGGGCGAATGATCCCCATAAGGAATCGATCCCTTGCCGGTATAAAAGCTGAAGAACCTGCGTGATTTTGCCACAGCCTTCCGTACATCCGGATCATCAATCCTACACTTCTGCGCCAGCACCAGTGACATCCAGCAAATCAGACCGGGCTGGTTAATGGCACCATAGCCTCCCAGGTTGCCATGATTCCGCGGAACAACAAAACCATGGCCCCATGTGCCGACCTCACTCTGTCCGATGGCTATCTTACGGGCAAGTTCCCGGATGGCCGGTAATACATACTCGTCCTTAGTGGCCAGATAGTATTCCGTTAGAAACAAATTGCCATACCCCCACGACCAGGTATCCAGCCCCTCGTTTTCCCCCCTGAGTCGCAGCTTCATATCCGGCGGGGCGAGTTTGTGGGCAAATTCCTTGACGGCATCAAGATATTCCGGGTTGCCACTGGCCAACAACGCCAACGCCTCAAGACAGGATCGGATCTCCGGAGTCCAATTCCGCTCGGGGCGTAGTGAACCTTCATCGGCGCTGAGGCCGCGTTTCATGATCGCACGGCAGCCCTGCTCCACGATCAGCTTTGCCTTCGGACAGTTGAATGGCGAAGTTACGCTATAACTTCCCAGCACCTTGAGCGGGACCGTCACCTCTCTTTTGGAACTACTGTTCCAGCATACCAGCTTGAGAAGCCCCTTATTCTTTTTCTTTTCGGCTTCCGTGATCGCATTGCCCAAAGCCATCCGCGCGTCACTCCCGAACACCTGGCCGTTGACGCCGATAATCACGTCGTTCGTGGCCAGCACGCCGTCAGCCGGCGATCCCTTCTCGATCTCGGTGACCAGGATCTGCCGCGCCTCGGAGGTGTCGAAGCCCCTGGCAAACACCCAGCCCTTGGCCCCGGTCGGCCCCAGGTTCCAGTCGGGGGTGTTATCCCGTTTTTCGCCTTTCGTCAGATCCGGCACCGCCGCGGCGGCCATGACCTGGCCACCCACCACCTGCATGCCGGCCACGCAAAGAAAAACCTTCATGCTGCTTTTCAGATTCTTGTTCATCCTGTTACTTTCCCTGAACTGGTTATTTCGAACCCGTCAGTTTAATCATCGCCTCGGCCAGACTGTAGCCGACCAGGGCGTACACCCTGGCGCTTCCCTGGTAGTGGCAGTACCAGTTGTTGACGTGCTTGTCAGACTCCTCTTTGGCTTTCTGGTACTCCGCATCCTCTGTCAAGGCTTTGTCGCCGGCTTCTTTTATGAGCTGTTCCATCTTTTTGGCATCCGCACTCTCCGGCTTGTCTTTCATCTGCTCCTTGACCTGCGCCGCAACCGTTTTCCGCACCCGCCCTTCTTCAACATCCCGTAGCCTGGGCAGTTCATCCAGTGCCGGATACCAGAAGGGCGCCGTGCGCACATACCCTACCGTGCCTTTCAATTCCGGGCACGTCGCGATTTTTGCCTGTGCGGCCCGGAAATCGAGCATGTTCTTGTCGGCTTTTTCACCGCCGACGCCCAGTTCACCCACGGCTACCGGCAGATTGGGCACCTTGAACTCGACGCGCAGGTCCTGAACCAGATGAACGAAATTCGCGCAATACTCATCATACACCTGCTGTCTGATCTTCTCGCCCTGACACATGTCGTTCCAGCCCTGGAACCAGACGAAACCGCAGAGTTCAGTCTTCAGCTCCTTCAACTGCGGGAAATCGGCGTCGAGATTGGCCAGGCACTCACGCACCTCTCTAACCATTTTGTGGTAAGAAGCACCCATGTCCTCCGGCTTGTCTTCCGTCGCATAGGCCGGTTTGCCGGCGCTGGGCGGACGGAAATTCCAGTAAAGGCTATGGCCGCCCCAGCAGGTTTTGATCAGCAGGACCGGTTCTTTGTCATAGTGATCGCCCATCTGGATGCCGAACATCAGCTCCGGACCAAACCATTCCGGTCCCCATCCACCCATACCCACCGACAATGGCCGCTTGATTTTTTCCGCGCCGCGTTGATAAGAGACAAACACATCATCTCTCACGACAAATGAACCGTCGTCATTCTTGATTTTCTTCAGCAGATACCCAAGTGTCGGATGTTCTCCCAGCCTGTCTAGAATATTGTTACTACCCATCCCTTCCATGTTCGACTGCCCGGCCAGAATGAACACCTTCACCGGACCCTTGAACTTCTGCCGGGGCTTGCCGGCATCGGCCGGCTGAGCCATAGCCGCATTCGCCATCAACGACATCGCCACCACCGCACCGACTACTGTACCTGCTGTTTTCTTGTTCATGACGACTCCTTCTGGTTTTTTGCCGATCTCGATGGGTTCATTGTGGTTCCATGATTTCAAGTTTGGGAGTGATAGCGTGCTGACATGGCGGCGACTTCCGCACTGCAGGCGGCAGGTCAATGGTTATCCCGCCAGAGGATTCGATCCGCCAGGCCAACGGCTTTTTGACGCCGAGCACATAAACTTGGGAATCAGATGGGGGGCTCAAAACTCTAAACTTGATTTGCGCGGGCAGCGAGCCGCTTTCGTTCCGGATAAGATAGATGGCATAGACGGTCTGGTTATTCCGTGTGAACACCACTTGGCCATCTTTGTAAGGCGCGATGGGGCGGGTGCCGTAAATCGCTTCGCCGTTCACCTTCATCCAGTCGCCGATTTCCTTCAGGCGCACAAGCGTCATAGCGGGAAGCTGGCCATCGGGCTGTGGGCCGACATTGAGCAGGAAGTTTCCGCCTTTACCGACGATGTCCACCAGCAGTTGGATGAGCTGGTGGGTGGATTTGTATTTATCATCGGGTTTGAAGGACCACTGGTCACCCATGGTCAGACAAGATTCCCAGCAAATAAGAAATTGCTTGGGCGCGCCCGCCGGGGGAGCGCCGTTTTCCGAGCCGCCTGGGTGCCAGACGTGTTCATGCGGCGATTATTACCCGGTGGATGTGCCTGTCAAGCCCCTAATCCAGCTTTCTCCCAGCCCGGAATGCGCGTCGGATCGCGCCACCGGCGTGTTTTTGCGCTGCACGGATAGATACCCCGCCGCGACGTTCCACGGGGTTCATAAATCTTCTCCCCTTTTCGCGTCCGCTTCGCGTATTTCGCGGGCAACATCTTCTCCGCCAATCCGTCTTTCATCCGTGGCCAAGGCTTCGTTCTCC
>CAIQIC010000387.1 GCA_903871765.1 uncultured Lentisphaerota bacterium | reverse complement strand
GTGGCGGACCAGGGGGTCAAGATGATGCGCGGCGTCGAGCTCCGGTCCGCCGGGGCACATGCGCTGCGCTGGCGCGTGTACGGCGCGCTTATCGGCCAATTGCTGCTCCGCTCCCTGGACCGGGCCGAGCGCGTGTACCGCGCCATGATCGCGCGCGGCTTCGACGGCGAAATCCGCGTTTTGCATCAACCGTCGTTCCGCTGGACAGACTGGGGCTTTGTCGGCGGCTGTCTGATCTTCCTGGCGGCCGCGCGCGCCTGGAACCTGGCAGAAGTCTTCGGACGCGTAGTGACGGGGGTGGCGCGATGAGTTCCTGCGCGGTGGATGTCCGTGATTTGTTCTATGCCTATCCCGACGATACGGAAGCGTTGCAGGGGATTTCCTTCCGCGTCGAACACGGCGAAGCTGTGGCGCTCGTGGGCGGCAACGGCGCCGGCAAATCCACACTGCTGCTGCACCTCAACGGCTGTCTGCCTGTCCAGCGCGGTGAGGTGCGCATGGGGGATGTGCCCGTGACACGCGAGACCGTGACCCTCGCCCGGCGGGCGGTGGGCATGGTTTTCCAGGATCCCGACGACCAACTGTTCATGCCGACGGTGGCCGAGGATGTGGCCTTCGGTCTGCTGAATGCCGGCTTGTCGCCGGAGCAGGTCGAAGCCCGGGTGGCCGCGGCGCTGGAGCGCGTCGGCATGACGCCGGTGCGGGAGCGGCCGCCCTACCGCCTGTCGGCCGGCGAAAAACGCGCCGTGGCCATCGCCACGGTTCTGGCCATGGCGCCGGACATCCTGGTCATGGACGAACCCTCCTCCTATCTCGACCCGCGCGCGCGCCGCCGGTTGATCGAGCTGCTGCGCTCGTTCGAGCATACCCGGATCATCGCCACGCATGATTTGGAGCTGGTCGTCGAAGTCTGCTCCCGCGTGATCGTGCTGGACACCGGCCGGGTGGTGGCCGACGGCCCCACCGGGCAGATCCTCGACGATGAGACGCTGATGCTGGCCCATGGGTTGGAACGTCCGCACATTCTGCGGCATCGGCATCCGCACTGATCATCCGTGGCAAAAACGCTTCGGCCTTTTCAGAATTGCCCCGGCGGATGAACTTGGGCATGCTGGGGGTTGTCCAATCAACCGGCTTATGAGCAAGACGGCACAAGCGGTGATCGAGGCGCGGGACTTGACGAAGGTGTTCCGCGACTTCTGGCGCCGGCCCAAGGTCCGGGCCGTGGCGGGTATCTCGTTCGAGGTACGCCGCGGCGAGGTGTTTGGCTTGCTGGGCCCGAATGGCTCGGGCAAGAGCACGACGCTGAAGATGATCCTCGGCCTGCTGTACCCGACCAGCGGTTTCCTGCGCGTCCTCGGCTGCTCGCCACGGGATGTGCAGGCCAAGGCGCACCTCGGTTATCTGCCCGAGGAGTCCTACCTCTACCCCTACCTGACGCCGGACGAGACGCTGGACTTCTACGGCCGGCTCTTCGATCTCCCGGCGCGCGAGCGCCGGCAGCGGCGGGAGCAATTGCTGGACATGATCGGCCTGCGGCACGCGCGCCGGCGGACCGTCGGCGAATTCTCCAAGGGCATGGCGCGGCGCCTCGGCCTGGCGCAAGCGCTGATCAACGACCCGGACTTGATCGTGCTCGACGAGCCGACCGCCGGCCTCGACCCGCTGGGCTGCCGGCAGGTGAAGGACCTCATCCTCACGCTGGCCCGGCGCGGCAAAACCGTGCTGCTGTCCTCGCACCTGCTGGCGGACGTTGAGGATATCTGCGACCGGATCGCCATCTTGTACAACGGCCGCATCCAGGCCCTGGGTCCGATCCGGAGCCTCCTGGAGGACACCGGCCGCTGTCGCGTGACGTTCCCGGAGCTGCCGGCGGCGGACCTGCGACGACTGCTGGAGACGGTACGCAGCCTGCTGGGCGCGGAGCCGGCGGTGGACCATCCCCGGCGCGATCTGGAACGCTTTTTTCTCGACGTCGTGGCACAGGCGCAGCGCGGCGCGACGGAATCGTCCGGCGCCCTGCCGGCGCACGGCGTGGCCGACTATCTCGCCACGTCCACCGCCCCGGCCGGGGCGACGCTGCTCCAGACGCTGGCGGCCGCCGGCCCGCCGCCCGCCGCCCCGGCACCGCCGGCCCCGGATGCCGCGGCGGACGAGGCGGCCCGCCAGGCTGATGAAAAACTCCGGCGCTTCCTGAACCCCGAACCCTGAAACCCAACGACGTCCATCCGCGGCTGAATATGGAACCGTGCCAGGCCGGAATGTGATGACGACCATCATAGCCATTGCGCTGATTGCGGTCCGCAACGCCGTGCGGTCGCGCGTGGTGGTCCTGCTGCTCGGCATGCTGCTGCTGACCATCATCGGCATTCCGCTGACGGTCAAGAGCGACGGCACGGTGGGCGGCTATGTGGAGATTCTCGTCCAGTACACGCTGGGTGGCGCCGAATTGCTGCTGGCGCTGGCCACGATCTGGGCCGGGGTCGCGGCCATTTCCCTGGAGATTCAGAAAAAACAGATCCAACTGCTGGTCACCAAGCCGGTGTACCGGCGGCAGCTCTGGCTCGGCAAGTGGCTGGGCCTGCTGGCCATCAACACCCTGGCGCTGGCCGTTTGCGGCGGCGTCACCTACGGCCTGCTGCGCTGGAACACCCGGCCGGGGCGCCTGAGCGCCCCGGATCGGCGGACGTTGAACACGGAGATTCTCGTGGCCCGGCAGGTCATCAGCCCCGAACCCTTTGCAGTGGAGGCTCAGGCGCGCCAAATCCTGGAGGAGCGGCAGGCGCAAGGCGCCCTGCCCACCAACGTGCCCATGGCCATCGTGTACAAGGCCATCCGGGACGGCCTGCTCCTCGAAGCCCACGCCGTCCCGCCGGGCAACCAATTGACGTGGACGTTCGCCCCGCCCGCCGCCGGGTGGCCGGAACATGCTTTTCAACTGCGCTACAAGATTTCCTCCTCGTGGCTGGCGCCCAGCGCCATCGCCGGCCGCTGGTCGGTGGGCCGCGCGACGGGCGGGCACCGCTATGAGGTCACGCAGACCAACACCACGCTGGGCGTGTTCACCCTCAACGTGCCAGCCACGGCCCTCGCGGGCGCGGGCCCGCTGATCGTGGAATATGCCAATGTGCATCGGCAGCCCGTGACCGTGCTGTTCAATCCGCAGAACGGCCTGCGCCTGCTGCTGTACGCCGGCCCGTGGGAGGCCAACCTGGCGCGCGCGCTGCTGCTGATCGCCTTGCGCCTCGCGTTTCTGGCCGCCCTGAGCGTGACCGCCGGCAGTCTGTTCTCCATGCCGGTGGCCGCATTCGTCGCCCTGTTCAGTTGGTTTATGATCAACGCCGGGGCAAGCCTCCGCGCGTTATCCGAGTACGGCAACGCCCCCATCCTGGCGTCGGGCCCGGCCGGGCCGGGCGCCGTCCTGCGTTTTTTCTATCAGGCCGTGCAGTGGCTGATCCAGCCGCTGCAGACGGAAAATGCGCTGGCGCTGGTGGCCACCGGACAGTATGTGGCCTGGAGCCTCGTGGCCCAGGTGCTGGTCGTGCAGGTGGTACTCTGCGGCGGGCTGTTGTTGCTGGTCGGCGCCGGCGCGCTACGCCGCCGGGAACTGGCCTTGCCCATGAATTGAGGAGCCCGCCACCGCCATGCGCAAGAGAGCTTACATCCTGTGGGTACTGCTGGCGGCAGCCGGTTTCATCGGCGCGGCGCGCCTCAATCCTGCCCTGACGGCGCTGCGCGGCCGGCTCCGGCTGGTGCCCGCCGATCCGCTGGAAAACTCGCCGCCCCTGGTGGCGTTTACCACGGTGGCGCTGGGCGGCTTCCGCGGCTTGCTGGCGGACGTGCTTTGGCTGCGCGCCACCCGGCTGCAGGAAGACGGTCAGTATTTCGAGCTGGTGCAACTGGCCGACTGGATCACCAAGCTTGAGCCGCGCTTCACCACGGTCTGGGCCTTTCAAGCCTGGAATATGGCGTACAACATCAGCGTGCTGCTGGAACAGCCGCCGGACCGCTGGCGCTGGGTCCGCCATGGCATCAGCCTGCTGCGCGACGAGGGCCTGCGCTACAACCCCGGCAGCGCCGGCCTGCATCGCGAGCTCGCCTGGCTTTTTTCCCACAAAATGGGCGGCGACACCGATCAAGCCCAGCTGTATTACAAAAAGGCTTGGGCCGCCGAAATGGCCGCGTTGTTCGACGGACCGCAACCCGATTACGCCCGCTGGCAGGCTGTCGCCGCCGGCCGCGAAGCCCTGCTCCAGCGGCCCGGCGTGGCCGCGTGTCTCGCGCGGCTGCGGGAACTGGGCCAGGATCCGTTCGACCCCGCGCTGCTCTACGTCACCAACCGGTCCGCAACCGTCAGCGCCGTGCTCGACCAGGCGTCCGCGGCGCGCGAACTGCTGGATTACCTCCGGGTGCAACGGGTGCATGAGGAGTACCGGATGAATCCAGCAGCCATGCAGGCGGTGGACGCCCGGTACGGCCCGCTGGATTGGCGGCTGCCGCAGGCACACGCCGTTTATTGGGCCGTGCAAGGCCAGCTCTATGCCCATGGGTTCGACGCCGTCTCGCTCGAGCGCCAGATTTTCCAGGCGCTGGCCGATGCGTTCCGACAGGGACGGCTCTTTGTCAACCCCGCGGAGGATGCCTTCATCCTCACGCCCAATTTCGAACTACTGCCGCGGGTTAACCGGATTTATGAGGAAGCCATCCGCGCGCATCCCGGCGAAAGCACGTTCCTGACAGCCCATGCCAACTTTCTGCGCCAAGCCATCAGCCTGCTGTACCTCTATCACCGCAACCAGGAGGCGGCCGACCGCCTGGCCCAACTCCGCCGCCTGTACCCGGACCAAGGCAAGGCGGCGACGCTGGACGCTTTTGTATACGACGAACTGGCCGCCAAAGCCGACCAGCTCTCGCAACAGGAGGCTAGCGCTCAGATCGAAGGCATGGCCTACCAGGGCTGCTTGTGGCTGGCTGCCGGCGACCGCGAACACGCCGCGGGCATGGATCAGCTTGCGCGGCAGATCTGGAAGCGCTACATGGCCCTGCGCACCGATCCTGAATTCCGGGAGCGCACCGGCCTGCCGCCCTACGACCAGCTCCGGCGCCAGGCTTGGGACCGCGCGCGCAGCGCCGTAAAAAGCGCCGCGGCCCGCGCCCGCCTGGAGGCCGTTCCGGCGTCCTGAGTCCAACGCTTTCTTGCGCATTGGACGTTCGCAGGCTGTGCCACACCCCGACACCAGCGGCATTCTCCCGGCAATACGAGATGAGCACACTTCTCGAAGTATGCTCATGCGGACTTGTACAGCAGGGTGCCGCCGATGCTCGCGCTGAGCAGCAGCACACCGTTTGACCGGCTAATTCCCAGGATCACACTGCAATTGCCGATTCCGCTTGCGTCGCGGCTTTTTTTCCATACTATCAGCCGCGGGAGCATAGCTCAGCTGGCTAGAGCAGCTGACTCTTAAT
>CAIQIC010000386.1 GCA_903871765.1 uncultured Lentisphaerota bacterium | reverse complement strand
CCTCAAGGATGGAGCTAACGAAGTGGTGGTGAAGGTGTTGGATGATCTATGGTCAGGCCTCCAATCAGGCGGCAAGCAGTCGGAGTCCGATCAGAGCGCAGGCTGTTTCTATACCCGGACCACCGGCATCTGGCAGCCGGTGTGGCTGGAAGCCGTCGGCTCGTCGTTCATCGAAAACATCTCGGTCGTCCCCGATCCCGACAACTCGCGGGTGCTCATCGAGGCCAAGATCAACGGTGCGGATAAGGACCTGAAGCTCGTGGCGGAAGCGTTTGCCGACGGCCGGCTGATGGGATCGGATACGACCACCGGCCCGTGGCAGAATCGGCTGGTGCTGAATCTCAAAGAGAAAAAGCTCTGGGCGCCCGGCGCGCCGTTCCTGTATGATCTAAAGTTCACGCTCTTTAGCGGCCGGGAGAAGCTCGACGAGCTGCAGAGCTATTTCGGCCTGCGCAAGCTCGCGATCGAGGGACGCAAGATCCTCATCAACGGCCAGCCGGTCTTCCAGCGACTGATCCTTGACCAGGGTTTTTATCCCGAGGGCCTCTGGACCGCGCCCTCAGACCAGGCGCTGAAGCACGATATCGAGATGTCCATGGCTTGCGGCTATAACGGCGCGCGTCTGCACCAGAAGGTGTTCGAACCGAGGTTCCTCTACTGGGCCGATAAGCTCGGATATATGGTCTGGGGTGAGTATCCCAATGCCGGGTATGGCAACCAACGGGAGGGATTCTCGGCCGTGGTGAACGAATGGACGGAGATCCTTTTGCGGGATCGGAATCATCCGGCCATCGTCGGTTGGTGCGCCTTCAACGAAAACTTTGAGGGCACGGGCGAGCTGCAGCAAATGATTTGGCACGTCACCAAGGCGGTTGATCCTACGCGGCCCGCGTTGGAGGCCAGCGGCTGGATGCACACGTTGCCCAACCCGGAAGTCAGGGACGCTCATGACTATACCGCCGAGCCGGACAACTTGCGCAAGAGATGGCTGGAGTATTTCGCCGCGCCGCCCGAGGGGCCGTATCCACCCGCGCGTTATTACAACCCCTCATCCTCACAAGCTGACCGCGGGGTGCCCTTCATGATCAGCGAAATCGGCGGCATCGGCTGGGCCACCGCGGGTGGCTGGAGTTACGGCAATGGGCCAAAAACTCTGGAGGAGTTTTATGCCCGCTACCAGGGCACCATCGAGGCCATGCTCGACAACCCGAACCTGTTCGGTTTCTGTTACACACAGTTGACCGACATCGAACAGGAGAGAAATGGACTGTACTTCTATGACCGCAGGCCGAAGTTCGACGCGCAGAAGCTGCATGCCATCACCTCACGCCAGGCCGCTTATGAACGCAATGAACCGGTGGCGTCCCAGCCTACCGTGAAGACCCTCGATGCCAAATGGCAAGTGCTGATTGGTGCTGTGCAGGACGGGAAGCGGTCCACTCCCTACAAGTATGCCACCGAAAAGCCTGCCGACGATTGGCTGCAGGCAGGGTTTGATGACCATGCCTGGAAGACCGGCCTGGCGCCGTTTGGCCATGGGGGTGGCACGCGGACGGAATGGAAAACCGCGGAAATCTACTTCAGAAAAACCTTTGAATACGACGGCGACGTTTTGAAAAACGGCGCCGTGGTGATACGCCACAACGACAACACGGAGATCTATATCAACGGCCTGAAGATCCTTGGTGTAACAGGGTCCAAGGGTTACTACCTGTGCCTGGTCACTGAACAGTTGCAAAAGGCCTTGAAGAAGGGCACCAACACCATCGCGGTCCATTCGCACGAGGGCGGGCAAGGCCAGTGGATCGACCTGGCCATACTGGTTGATTAAGGCCTTATGGGTTTAGGAAGAATAGAGAAACAAATGAGCATGAAATATAGGATAGCGATCGTTCTTGCGATGTTGTTGGCAGTGCGGATTTCCGCGCCAGCCGCCACCCTGGATTCTCCGCTCGAATGGCAGGTGTTCCAGCGGGATGCAAAAGAGTGGGCGGAGGTCAAGATGGAGGGAACTGTCCCGCCGGATGCGACCGTAGTCGAGGCCAAGACCGAGCTGGGGGCCGGATTGCGCGGGAGGGCTGCGGATTGGAGCGTCGTGGCCCAGGGCCCGCAGATCAAGGACGGCAGGTTCTGTGACAGTTTCAAACTGGCAACAGGCGGCTGGTACAAGCTGAAGGTGCGGTTCCGGAAATCTGCCGATGACCCGGCGTTGCTGGGCGAAGCGGTCTTGGAGCACATCGGGGTTGGCGACGTGTTTGTTGTCGCCGGACAGTCGAACGCGGCGAATCACGGTCAGGAGAAACAAAACACAATGACCGGACTCGTTGCCGCTTTTGACGGCAAACGCTGGCAATGGGCGAACGATCCGCAGCCCGGTGCCAGCGGCGACGCCGGCAGTTTCATGCCGCCCTTTGGCGATGCCATCGCGGGCAAATTTCAGGTGCCGGTCGGAATTATAGCCTGCGGTATCGGGGCAACAAGCGTGCGCGAGTGGCTGCCCAAGGGCGCGAAGTTTCCGAATCCGCCGACGCTGGAAGGCCGGGTGCATCAGCTCCCCGGCGGTGAGTGGGAGAGCACGGGAGCGGCCTTTGAGATGTTTACGGCCCGCATGAAACAACTTGGGCCAAAGGGTTTCCGCGCCGTGCTGTGGCATCAAGGCGAGTCTGACGCGGGACAGCCAGATCCCAAGCGCACGCTGATCGGCAAGCCCTATAGGCAATATCTGGAGCAGCTCATCAGGGCTTCGCGCAAGGAGATTGGCTGGGACGCGCCCTGGTTCGTCGCGCTGGTGAGTTCCCATGGCGGCGACGGCGTGCCGGAGATGCGCGCCGCCCAGAAATCGCTATGGGACGACGGCATCGCCCTGGAAGGTCCCGACAGCGACGCGCTCAGGGGCGACCTGCGCGACGGGGTCCACTTCAGCGGCAAGGGCTTGCGTGAACATGGGGCCCGCTGGGCCGAAAAAGTCGCAGCCTGGCTGGAGAGACAGACTGGAGCTGCTCCTTCAGGAACGGCAAAGCAATGAATACGAAAATAATCATGGGAGCGTTGCTGCTGGTTGCGAGTTGGGCGCGGGCGGCTGATTTGTCGCAGGTGCCGCAGCTTCGCGCAACGAAGGAACAGCGCGACGCGCGCCTGCAGTGGTTCCGCGACGCCAAGTTCGGCATGTTCATCCATTGGGGCCCCTGTTCTGTAGGGGCGAAGGAAATCGGCTGGGGTCGCAACGCGAACCGTCCCTGGGATATCAACGGCGTCCAGACCCCGCGCACGGAAGACCCCGTGTACGACAACTACTACAAGCAGTTCAACCCGACGACTCAAAGATCTGCGACTACAACATTATGGCCAGCCCGTATAAAAAAGACATTATCCGCGCATATGCCGATGCCTGCCCCAAGCACGGGATGAAGCTCGGGCTGTATTACTCCACCCGCGGCTGGCATCACCCCGATTACCTTGTCGGCGACAACAAGTTCCATACCGGCACCGAGAAAAACCCGTGGGCCAAGGTTGATCTGGGCGCGGTGAAGACGGTCAATGCCGTCGTCATCGAAAATCGCTCCAATGAGCGGCGCACCGAGGGTCTCATCGTTTCCGTCTCCGAGGACGGACAGCAGTGGCAGGAAGTCTGGCGCGCCAGGACATGGGAAACTAGCTGGGTCGTGCCCGTGACCCATTTTGCTGCGGGTGCCAATGCCCCTGGGTGCCGGGCGAGGTTCATCCGCGTGGAAACGAAAAACGAAGCCCCCGGAGAACGGCTGCTCAGGCGCATTACGGTTTTCGGAGTGAAGTGAGATCAGAAGACAGAAGACGGCGAACAGAGATTATCTGAAAGGATTAGCGACAAATGAACAAACTAGCAATTACGACAGTTGCCATGATCATGGCACTCGGTGCTTCCACTCCTGCGGAAGCGCATTCCGCGCAGATATTTGTGGCGACCACCGGAAATGACACGAATCCAGGCACGCTTGACCAGCCCTTGGCGACCTTGCAGAAGGCGCAACAGGCTGCGCGGCAGGTGGCAGGGCGCGAGGCCGTGACGGTCTTTGTGCGGGCGGGGACGTACTATCTGCCTGAAACTTTGATGCTCACCGTCGCGGATTCCGGCACCAAGGCCGCTCCGGTCGTGTATCAGGCGTATGCGAAGGAGCAGGCGGTGATCAGCGGCGGTATCCGGCTGAAAGAACTCCAGTGGAAACCGTACCAGGCTGGCATCCTGCAGGCGCAGGTGCCGGCGGGTTTTGCCACGGACCAGCTTTTCGTCAACGGCGAACGCCAGCCCATGGCGCGGTATCCGAACTTCGATCCCCAGGAGTGTCATTTCAACGGCTGGGCGAAGGATGCCTTCAGTCCGGAACGGGCGGCGCGCTGGAAGAATCCCGCCGGCGGCTTCATCCATGCCCTGCATGCCGCCGAGTGGGGCGGCATGCATTATGTCATCACCGGCAAGGGGCCGGACAACAAGATCACCTACGAAGGCGGTTGGCAGAACAACCGCCCGATGGACATGCACGAAATCCGTTTCGTGGAGAACATCTTTGAGGAATTGGATGCACCCGGCGAGTGGTTCCTCGACCACAAGACCAGCACCCTCTATTTCTATCCGCCGGCGGGCGTTGATCTGGCCACGGCAACGATCGAAGCGGTCCGCCTGAAGCATCTGATCGAGTTCCGCGGCACGGAGCAGGCGCCGGTGCGTTTGGTCAGCTTCAAAGGGCTGACCTTCCGCCACGCCGCACGAACCTTCATGGAGAACAAGGAGCCATTGGTGCGCAGCGATTGGACCACCTACCGCGGCGGCGCGTTGTTCCTGAACGGCACGGAAGACTGCACGCTTGAGGATTGCCTGATCGACCAGGTCGGCGGCAATGCCGTGTTCGTGAATCACTACAATCGCAGGGTCACGGTCCGTGGCTGTCACATCGCCAAGGCTGGCGCCAACGGCGTGGCCTTCGTCGGCGATCGTGATGCAGCCCGCGTTCCGCGTGACTGGAACGATCAGTCCCAGTCGCTTGAGAAACTCGACCGCACACCCGGCCCCAAGACGGCCAACTACCCGGCGGACTGCCTGGTGGACGATTGCCTGATCTACCTCTCGGGCCGTGTTGAGAAACAGACTGCGCCGGTGCAGATCGAGTTGTCGCAAGGCATCACCGTCCGCCACTGTTCCCTCTACGACGTGCCGCGCGCCGGCCTCAACATCGGCGACGGGTGCTGGGGCGGCCACGTGATTGAGTTTTGCGACATCTTCGACACGGTCAAGGAAACTGGCGACCACGGTTCCTTTAATTCCTGGGGGCGCGACCGCTATTGGGGGCTGAGTGGTCTGAATCTGAACGATGACAAGGCCTGGGCAGCAGACAAGGATGTCGTGCTCCTCGATGCGGTTAAGACAACCATCCTGCGCAACAACCGCTGGCGCTGCGATCATGGCTGGGACATTGACCTCGATGACGGCTCGAGCAATTACCACATCTACAACAACCTCCTTCTGCACGGCGGCCTGAAGAACCGCGAAGGTTTCTACCGCGTGGTGGAAAACAACATCATGATCAACAACGGTTTCCACCCGCATTGCTGGTATAAGCACAGCGCGGATGTCGTCCGCCGCAACATCATGGGAACCGATCATTACCTCCCCGCCGGCGGCATGCCGCCAACCCCCTGGGGCCAGGAGCTCGATAACAACCTCGTGCATTGCGAGGGTTTGGTGAATCCGCAACATGCCGACGCCCTCTCCGACCAATCCAACCGAGACGAGCATTCGCTGGTCGCCGATGCCTTGTTCGTCGATCCAGCCACCGGCGATTTTCGCGTCAAGGACGGCTCGCCGGCGCTCAAGCTCGGCTTCGTGAATTTCCCGATGGACCAGTTCGGCGTGCAGAAGCCGGAACTCAAGGCCATCGCCCGCACCCCGGAAATCCCCAAGCTTGAAAAACTCGCTAGAGCGAGCCGGGTCGCCACGCATGCCAATTATGCCTGGCAGGCCGGGATCCGCGACATCGAGGGTCTGAGCGACCGCTCCGCCTACGGGTTGGCGGACGAATCCGGAGTCCTGCTGCTGGACGTTCCCGCGGCCAGCCCGGCGGCCAAAGCCGGCCTCCAGAAGGACGATGTGATTGTCGCCTGCAACGGCCAGCCTGTCAGGACCGCGTATGACCTGCAGAAATTACGGGACAAGGCCGCGGGCCGGAAACTCACGCTCCGCGTCTCACGCCAGCAGAAGCAGGTCAGCGTCGAGGTCAAAGACTATGCGTATGTGGTCTCCGAGAGTTCGGGGAATGCGGAGTTCAAAACGGTCCCCTTGGCGCCGGTGGCGGGAGTGGTTCCTGCCAAGGTGAGCATCGGCGGTGCCAAGACCAACAACGAGCCGGTCGAATCCCTGGTCGATGGCAAGGTTGGCGATGGCATGGGTCCGATGTTTGACAACGGTGTTATCCAGGGCATGTATAAACTCGATTTGGCCGCGATCACCAGCATTGCCCAGGTCAACACGTATTCACGCGGCGGGGAACGTGGCCGGCAGAACTTTGTGCTCTTCGGCAGCAGCGCCGCCGCCGATCCCGGCTGGAACGTCGCCGATGCGACGCTTTTCACGCCGGTGAGCGCCGTAGATGCCCGGCAGGATGCCGAGTACAAGGCCACCAGCATCCGCTTCAGTGATGGCAAGCCCCTGGGCAGTTATCGCTGGCTGGTCTGGGCGGTCTTCCCCATCAATGACGCGGAAAACACCGCCTTCCAGGAACTGCAGGTGATTCCGGCGAAGGCGCGGGCGGCTGAGGGGCGCAACCGATGAGCCGTGGAGCCGTTGAGCTGCGCTTTCCAGGTTCATTAAACTCCACGTCTTGCGAGGATAGCGCGGATGGGGAGAGGAGCTTTAGCTGCGGATTGCGCGGATTACGCGGATGGGGGGATGGGAAAAGAGCTACGGATTGCGGGGCTTAAGGGCAAATGCGGCTGACCAGGCGGGCTGGCTTCGGCGCAGGCAGGCAGCCCGCGCTCCAACGGGTGTATAAAGCGCTGCCAGCGGCGGATGAACTTGCCGCGCTGCGCGCAGATGGTATATTGCCCACACCGTTCCGTGCGCAGGCGCCGCCGGGTCGCGGGGCGTACGTTATAGAGGAAATATCCGATGAACATGAAAACAGGCTGGCGGTCGGGCCGATCCGGCGGCTTCACGCTGATCGAACTGCTGGTGGTCATCACGATCATGCTGCCGACGGTCGCCAGGATGCTGTCGCGCAGCCGGCGCATCGTCTGCTTGAGCAACACCCGCCAGTTGTCCTTTGCCTGGTTTTGCTATGCCGGTGACAACGGGGGCAACCTCGCCGGCTGCAGCCCCGGGGGCGGCGGCTGGGTGGACGTTGACAACACCACCGCGTCCCTGACCAATGGCGTGCTCTGGCCCTACCTCAAGGAGGTCAAAATCTATAAATGTCCCGGCTCGCGGGTCAATGTGCCGCCCAACATCCTCGCCCAGAATCGCAGCGTGTCCATCAATGATTGGTTGAATGGCACCCAATCCAAGGCGACGACGCTCTCCGGCATACGCAGCCTGCCGCGCACGTTGACCTTCATTGAGGAATTTGACGACCGCGGCTATTTGATGGGCGGTTTTGCCATGTGGGGCGGCGACAGTGAATGGACGGACACGGTCGGCGTGTTTCACGATAACGGCGACAACTACGGTTATGCGGATGGCCACGCTGAATTCCGGGCCTACCGCAATCCGGGCTTTTTGATCAGCGTCCGGGGCCAGCACTATGTGTCGGACCCCAATGATGTGGATTGCGCGTGGGTGAATCAACACATGTGGCCGACCCAGTTTTGAGGTGTTTTCTATGACAAAGAGTTTGATCCGGTTTGTGGTGGTGATCATGGCGGGCATGTACTTGAGCGCGGCAGAAGGCGGGCTGGCTTCGACCCCGCTGAAGAACGATCAGCCGGCTGATCCACTGGATCGTTTCAATGTCGTCTGGGACAGCCCGAGCGAGAATGCGCACGGCTCGATGCCGCTGGGCAATGGCGATATCGGCATCAATGCGTGGGTGGAAGAAAATGGCGACCTGGTGTTCTACGTCAGCAAGACCGACGCCTGGGACGAAAACGCGCGCCTGTGCAAGCTCGGCCGGGTGCGGGTGAAGTTCGATCCGCCGCTGGCGGCGAAGGACGGTTTCCGGCAGGAGCTGACACTCCGCGAGGGCGTCATGCAGATAGAATCCAGAATTCAGAATTCAGAATTCAGAATCCGGTTGTGGGTGGATGCCGACCAGCCGGTGGTGCGTGTGGCGGCGGAAGCGACCACGCCGGTCCGTTGCCGGGCGGAGGTGGAGCTGTGGCGCTTGCGCGAGCGGCCATTGGTGTCCCAGGAGGATTACGGTTACGGCGACGGCCAGAGCCCCCAGGCGCAGGCCTACAAGCTGACGGTGTTGCCGGATGCGGTCGTGACCGCCGCCGCGCCGCGGGTGGCCTGGTATCACCGGAACACGCGCTCCCTTTACCCGGTGTGCCTGGAGGTCCAGAATCTGGCGGCGTTGAAAGGTCAATTCGCCGATCCGCTGCTGAATCGCACGTTCGGCGCGAGTTTGCGCGGCGCCGATATGGTCCAAGACGGCGCAAAAGCCCTGAAATCCTCGCAGCCGGCCAAGAGGCATCTACTATCGGTGTGCGTGCTGGCGGAAGGCGCGGCGACGGCCGATGCCTGGCTGAAGGACCTGGACCGGGTGGAGCGGGCCGCATTGCGGACCGGTTTCGATCAGGCGCGGCAAACAACCGCGGCGTGGTGGCAGGCGTTCTGGAAGCGAAGCTGGGTGTTCGTCGAAGAGGATCCCGGTTCTACGAATGGCAACGCCGTCGCGCAAAGCGGCGCCGCAACCGCGGCGCCCTCGGTCGTGACGCAGGGTTACGTGTTGCAGCGTTTCATGAAGGCCTGTTCCGGCCGCGGCGGCTCGCCGATCAAATTCAACGGCTCGATCTTCACGGTTGAAAAGAATCCCGGGGCGTCACCCGAGACGGAGGAAGGCGATCCCGACTGGCGGAACTGGGGCGGCAGCTACTGGTTCCAGAACACACGGCTGTCCTACTGGCCGATGCTGGCGGCCGGCGATTTCGAGATGATGGAGCCGTGGTTCCGCATGTACCGCGAGGCGCTGCCGCTCAGCAAGGCCCGCATGCAGAGCTACTACAAATTCGCCGGGGCCGCGTCTTTCCAGGAGACGATGAATTTCTGGGGCATGCCGAACAACCGGGATTGGGGCTGGGGCCACGGCGGACCCGAGCCGGGCAACGTCTGCATCCATCGCTATTGGAGCGGTGGCCTGGAGCTGATGGCCTTCATGCTCGACCGGTACGACTTCACGGAGGACCAGCAGTTCGCCAAGGACACGCTCGTGCCACTGGCCGACCCGAT
>CAIQIC010000385.1 GCA_903871765.1 uncultured Lentisphaerota bacterium | reverse complement strand
GAGCTGATCTCGCGGGCCTTGATCGAAGACGTCGGCGCCGGCGATGTTACCTCCGAGGCGCTGGTGGGCGCCGACTACAACGCCACCTAACTCCTCGCCGAGCTGGAAAAGGAGATGATCGAGGCCTCCACGGCGTTGGAATTCGAGCGCGCCGCGCTGCTGCGCGACCAGATCCACGAGCTCCAGGCGTCGCAGCAGCCGGCCAAGGGCGGCAAGGGCCAGGCGAAAAAAGCCGGGCGCCAATCCGTGGCGCCGGCGAAAGGCCGGCGGCCGGCCGCGAAAACCGCCGGCCGGAAAAAGGCCCAGGCCAAGCCGTCAGCCCGCGCGGCGCGTCGTTGAGTTTGGTATCGTGAGCCGGAATTTGATATATGAGGGCCATGAACCGAGATGAAATTTTGAAGAACCTGCCTGCTCGTGCTGGCCGGGCCGTTGCCCATTATTGGAGAATGAGGGTGACACAACGGAAGAAGCAGAAACAGGCTGGAAAAGCCGACCAGGGACTGCGCAGTGCCGTGACCGGCGGAGCGCACATGGATGGGTTTATCGATGTCTTTACGGATCTCGTTATCGCTGCCGGAATTCCTACAGCATGTATTCATCGGCGCAAAGACGTTGAGCTTCCAGGCTTCTTTCGACCTACCAAGGAATGGGATCTGCTGGTCGTCCGGAAGAACACGCTGCTCGTTGCCATCGAAGCCAAATCGCAGGTCGGTCCGTCATTCGGTAACAACTTCAACAATCGAACCGAAGAGGCGATGGGAAGCGCCCTCGACCTTTGGACGGCCTACCGGGAACATGCCTATCTCGCAAGCCCTCAACCATTCCTCGGCTACTTCTTCATGTTGGAGGACTGCGATGCATCCAACAATCCGGTGAAAGTGCGGGAACCGCACTTCAAGGTCTTCCCGGAGTTTGTCGGCGCATCGTATCGCCGCCGCTACGAACTCTTCTGCCGGAAACTTGTCCTCGAACGTCACTATACGGCCTCGGCCTTCATCACCTCCACGGCGGGAGCCGGAAGTAAAGGAGTGTTTGCGGAGCCGGCGGACGACCTTTCCATGGATCGGTTCGCCAGAACACTTGTCGGCCATTTGGCCGCGTTCGTGTGAAATCATGGAAGCAACCACACACCGATTGATCAATGGGGACTCGCGGGATCTTTCCTTCCTGCCGGACGAGTCGGTTCATCTGGTGGTTACGTCGCCGCCCTACTGGAATCTCAAGCGGTACCTTGAGAATCCGGATCAGCTTGGACACATTCAGGATTACGAGGCGTTCCTGTTGGAGTTGGAGAAAGTCTGGCGGCACGTCTATCGCGTCATGGTTCCAGGTGGGCGTCTGGTCTGCGTCGTGGGCGACGTTTGCGTTGCCCGGCGTGACTTCGGACGGCACTTGGTCTTTCCCCTCCATGCCGACATTTGTGTGCTCTGTCGGCGGCTCGGCTTCGACAATCTGAATCCGATTATCTGGCATAAGATTTCCAACGCGGCTTACGAGGTCTCCAACGGCTCGAAGTTTCTGGGGAAACCCTACGAACCGAACGCCATCATCAAAAACGACATGGAGTTCATCCTCATGCAGCGAAAACCAGGCGGCTACCGGCAACCGACCAATGCACAACGCGACGAGAGCCGGATCGCCAAAGACGACTTTAGCCGGTGGTTCCAACAGATTTGGAACATCACCGGAGCTTCCACCAAACAACATCCGGCTCCTTTTCCTATGGAATTGGCCACCCGGTTGGTGCGCATGTTCTCCTTCGTCGGCGACACCGTGCTCGATCCTTTTTGCGGATCGGGTACGACCATGGTGGCGGCCCTGCGCACGGGCCGCAACAGCATCGGGGTCGATATCGAGCCCGAATACTGCCGGATGGCTGCGCGCTATCTAAAAGCGGAAAACACAGACCTCTTCGCTACCTCGAAACTCCTCTTTGAGAAGGCTACCGCAGAGCCGGCCTGTCTGGTCAGGGAAGACCAGGCTCTTTACGAAGTGCGACCGGCAAAGAAACGCTTGGAATCGACCCGCGACGCGCTGTCCGGCGAGCGTCGGGGTGGCAAGCGCCCGGTCAGCCATGGGAAGGTAAAAGCGAAATCTCTTCGCCGCGGCGCGGGTTGAAAAGCAGCGCCCGCCATCGGGCCGTAGTTTGGGCATTCTGTTCCTCCTTCAAATTGGCTCGCACAAAGCCGGAATCTGCGGTATCAAACCGGGCAAAGCCAACAGGAGTCCACTGTGAGTCTGCCTGAATTTCTGGAACATCGCGAGGTGCGCGAGCTGATCTCGCGGGCCTTGATCGAAGACGTCGGCGCCGGCGATCTGACCTCCCAGGCGCTGGTCGGCGCACACGACCGCGCCCGGGCATCCATCGTCTCGCGCGGCCCTTACGTGCTGGCCGGCGGACCCGTGGCCGAACTGGTGTTCCAGACCGTGGATTCACAGGTCAAAACCCGGCTGCTGATCCCCGACGGCAATCCGGTCAAAGCCGGCGAGGCCATCCTGCACGTGGAAGGCCGCGCGCACGGCCTGCTGGTCGCGGAACGCACCGCGCTGAATTTCATCCAGCAGATGACCGGCATCGCGACGCTGACGCGCCAGTTCGTCGAACGCGTGGCTCCCTACGGCGTGCAAATCCTCGACACCCGCAAAACCAGCCCGGCGCTGCGCATCCTGCAGAAATACGCCGTGCACTGCGGCGGCGGCGTCAACCACCGCATGGGCCTCTATGACCGCATCCTGATCAAGGACAACCACCTCGCCTTCTGGCGCCGCCACGGCACCGGCAACCCGGCGGACGCCGTCCGGCTGGCGCGCAAGAAATTCCCCGGCATCGAAGTCGAAATCGAAGTCGAGAACGAAGCCGACCTGCGCAAAGTGCTCGACGCCGCGCCGGACTGGATCCTGCTGGATAACATGCCGCCGGCCCGGATCCGGCGCTGCGTGGAAATCAACGCCAACCGCTGCAAGCTCGAAGCTTCCGGCGGCGTCACCCTGGCCAACGTCGCCGCCATCGCCGTCACCGGCGTCCACGCGATCTCCGTCGGCTGCCTGACCCATTCGCCGGCGGCGGCGGACCTGTCCCTGGAATTCGAGCATTGAGGCGGCCGACGGCGTGGAACGGCGCATGACCACAGGCCACCCAGCCGAACTACCGCCGGCGCAAGACGAAGGCAGGAACTCCGACGCACACCCGCCCGTAGTGGCGGACAGCGCGCCCGCGCCTGCGCCGCCCGGACCACAGCCGGTCCCGCCGGACGGCGGCCCGCTCGGCCGGCCGCTGCTGGAGCGCGACGAACTCGACTCGACCAGCGCCCTGCTGAAGCGCCTGGCGAACGAGGGCGCGCCGGAGGGCACCACGGTGGTCGCCCGCAGCCAGCTCCGCGGCCGCGGCCAGCAAAGCCGGCGCTGGTTTTCGCCGCCGGACCTGGGCCTCTATCTATCCGTTCTGCTGCGGCCGCCGTGGGCCGCGGGGGACTCCGGCTCGCTGGCCCTGCTGGCCGGCCTGGCCCTGGCGACGGCCTGCGGCGACGTGGGCGTCAAGGCGGTGCGGCTGAAGTGGCCCAACGACGTGCTCGCCGGCGGGCGGAAAATCGGCGGCATCCTCGTGGAGCCGACGCTGCGCGGCGCGCGCCTGGAATTCGCGGTGCTCGGCTTCGGCGTGAACGTCCTGCATGCCGCGGAGGATTTTCCGCCGGAGCTGCGGGCGACGGCGACCTCCTGCCGGCTGGCCAACGTGACGACGGACTGCGCGGCCGTGCGCGCAGCCGTCCTGCGCGAGCTTAATCGCTGGTATGACGCCGCGAAAACCAGTAGTTTGGACCAGCTCTATTCCGCCTGGGCGGAGCGGGCGCGTGAGGTCATGGCCACGGATTACACAGCCTTCCAAGGCTGGAAGGCCACGCTCCGGCGTGGCCGCAATGCATCGTATGGCGCGCACGGAAAACATTCTGCTGGTTGACGCCGGCAACACGAGCACGACGCTGGGGCTGTCCAGCCGGGGCCGCGTGCGGGCCATCGGCCGCGTGCCGACGGCGGAACG
>CAIQIC010000384.1 GCA_903871765.1 uncultured Lentisphaerota bacterium | reverse complement strand
CCTCGACTACGCCGCACCGCTCAGCCCGGACGCGCCGTCTTCCGACGCGACGCTTCATCCGCTGATGCGCACGCGGCACGCCGCGTTGGAATTTTCACGCGGATCGTGGAGGCTTGCCCTATATGACGCGACGGGAAGAGAAACGGAGATCGCGGCGGCGCGCCTGCCTGCCGCCGATCGGTTCGCTGTCCGGCTTCTGCGTCACGGAGGTTCGCTTTCCGTAAAAGTGAACCATCAAGCTCTGTGGACCGGGTCGATTCCGACGGATCCAAGCTTTAAACGGACCGGGGTACTGGGCCTGCGTGTAGAGACGAACACCCAGATGCGGGTCGGGAAGTTCCGGATTCGCGGTCAGGCCAGATCCGCGCGGATTGACTTCGGCGCGGGTGAAGCCTTGCTCGGCGCCGCGGAGGCGGCGGCTGACTGGGAGGAGCGGCGCGATCCGCTCTTCCGATTCGGGAGCGGTGTCGTCTCGCGCCAGCCGGTGGCGCGGGCGAAATGGAATGTCGTCGGCGGCCGGCTCACCTTGTTTTCGCCGCGCGGACCGGAGTTCGGCGCAGTCGAAGTCCGGCTCGACGGCCGGATGGTCGCCGTCCTGGACTTGTACACCGATCGTCCGGAAGGCTCGCGCGTCGTCTGGCAATCCTTGAAAATAAAGGACGATTTCCACGCGCTGGCATTGATCGCAAGGAGCGGGCGAATGCCCGTGGATTCACTGGAAGTTCTTGGCGACCAGGATCGTTACCGATTGAAATAGCCGGGCCTGGGGGGGCGGCAAAACCGTTCTACGGTTTCTTGATGTGGAATACGCCGCTGAAACCGGTGTGGTCGCCGCCGTGGGTCCAGACCTTGATGCACAGGTCGTTTTCCTGAGTTTCCTGGATGTTCCAGTCCAAATGCCCGTTGTTCGCCGTGGGAAAAGCGCCGGCGGCCAGGGTATGGTTGGGCCAGCAGGTCTGCACCCAGACTTGCGGGTGGTCGGAAATCTTACTGGTGTCCCAGGTAATGTGCATGGTCGAACCGATCAGGTAGGTCTCACCCGCCTGCGGGACCAGAATTTTGATCACGCTGAAGACCTTGAAGGTGACGTTCGTCGCCACGATGGACGGGTGGATGATCTTGAATTCGGGACTCATGGCGTGCAGGGACGGCTTGTTCACCATGGTGATCACGATCCGGCGCGCGCTTTGGTCAAGGGCCGGCACCTTCCAAGCAAAATTGTTGCTGTTGCAGTCAACCTCGGCGATCTGGCTTTCGTTGAACCAGCCCCGGTACAGCTCGATGCGCAGTTTGCGCTGCTCGGCGTTCTGCGGCTGCCATTCCATAAAGCTGTAATTCCAGCTGATGGTGACGGTGCTGTTGACATTGAGTTTGTCGTTCGTCGGCGTGAACAGGACGAGCTCGTCCGCAAACATTCTTCCCGTGCCCGCCGCGAGCAGAGCCAGCAGCGCAAACGTAAGTGCCCGTTTTCCCATCATTCCCTCCTCAATAGCGTCATTTTCAAGCCGGATTGGAAAGTTCAGTTCGTCGCTCACACTTTTTTCCCGACACATCTTTTTCACTTGAGGAATACGAATCGACGGCCTTGAATCT
>CAIQIC010000383.1 GCA_903871765.1 uncultured Lentisphaerota bacterium | reverse complement strand
GCAAGGCGCGTCCTGCTCAATCTGACGCGCCAGAACCGAGGAGGCGGCGAAGCTCAAGCGCACTTTGACCTGGTGATGCGCCTCGTACTTCTTGGCCAGGTCCGTCAATACATCGGTCGCACTGGCAGCCGCAAAGACCGTGATCGTGGCGTTGGTTCCCCGGCCGCCGGCCCGTACGGCGAAGTTCGACGCCAAGAAACAGGTTGCGGCCAGCAGACCGACCAGAACAACAGATCGAAATGACGCGGATCCGTTCATTCGATGGCACTCCCTTGTAAAGATTCAGACGGGCATATCCGTGACTGATCAGAACAGGAGTTGTGCCCGGCACAGGAGCAATTTTTCGTCAGGCCGGTCCGCGCCCTGAGCGGCGCCGCCGTCAAATGACGTCTGCTCGTAGTCCAGCATGAGTTTTACACTCCGGTTCAGATACCAGTTGAGGCCGGCGGCCCAGGCCTTCGCGCCCCTTACGGACTTTGAAGGATCCGCAAACGTGGAGAAAGCCCCGCTATCTATGGTCAACTCGCCATACCGGCCCACCAGTTCCAGCGCGCCCCAAGTACCCTGCGACGGAGCAAAGTTGGCACGTGGCGTCACATCGGTATAACTGGCCTTCTCCCCGGTGACCACCCAGCCAGCCTGGACCTGCCAGGCGGTGTTGTCCAGCGTGCCCTCGTTCCTGCCATCGCTGACATCCTGCGAGGATTTGACGTATTCAGCGAGCAGTCCGCATGGTCCTACATAGTAATAGAGTTGCGGTCCGAGGCGGACATGCCGGCCATCCGCATAGGCGGTTCCGTTGGTATTTGTAGAGTTTTTATAGCTGAAGAACGTCTGCTGCCCACTGGTTTTGAACGCAGGCAAGCTCGGCGAGGATGTCGTACCCTTTTCATCACCGATGGTGGCAGCCATGCCGACACCAAAGTTCTGTAACGGTCCGACTCCGGTCAGGCGGAACGGATGGACAAAGAGCCGCGCCACGAAATCCTTCGCATCGTTGTTGTCAGAATCGGTGCTACTGCCATCCAGCGTACCGTTGAATACCCCAACAGCATACGTCACCGTGCCGGAGGCCAGGCTGCCATATGCCTGTAATCCCACATCCCGGCCAGGCACAAGCTGGATGGGCAATCCGCGTTCGGCAAAGAACATTTCATAATCCCTTTGCAGCCATTCGAGGCCAAATGGCACTTTGAACTTGCCGGCCCTCAAGCTGAACGCAGGTGTCCCGATGTATTCAACATAAGCGTCCTGAATCGTAGGACTGCTGCCGCCGAAATCCGGCTGAAAGCGCAGCGCGAAATCGTTGTACATCTTCACGTCGAAGATCGGACGGACGCGGCGCAGGAGGAACGTATCGGAGGCCTTGTCCTGGCTGTCATTCAGAAAGAAGCGGCCGTCAGCTTGCACGTAGACGCGCAGTTTCAATTGAAAAGCCTGATCCGCCGAACTCAGCGCAAAACCGTCTTTGCCGGCTGTGACGACCGCTGCATCCTGCGCCTGGGCGCCCGGATGCTCGGTCGCGCTCTGCATCTTGAGCTCGAGCGCCCTCACCTTCTGGTCGAGTTCATCCAGTTTGTTCGTCACCGTATCCGCCGCGGCAGCGCACCGCGAGCCAAACACCACCACGCCCAACAAGGCGAAGCCTATCCCTGACCGAATACCCTTCATGTTGCTTTTCCTTTCGTTCATGTTGCTCTTACCTTAGCGCGACACAATCCCCGTCTCCTCTGTGTGATAACCCGGCAGCGCTGATAAATCGGATCTGAACGCCCGGCTGCGGACGGTCTTGATCAAAGCCTGAACACGAGGATCGTCCTCCTGTTCGGCCAAGTAGCACAAATCGTAGGGCTCTTTGCGCACGGTGAGAAACCCCAGTCCGGCTTCCTCGCCGGCCAGACGTACGCAAACACCGGCATCCGCCCAGCCATTACGGATCGCCTCGGCGACGCCCCGGTGATCGCTGGCCAGGTGCGCGGGCCAGGGGCGATTCCCAAGCAGCTCCGCCAGACACTGTCCCGCGCCCGAGCCGCGCTCCCGTCCCACCAGGCGGACATGGCGGTTCCGGATCGCCTCCGGGTTCCGGATCTTGGCGGCCGGCGCAAAGGCCAGTCCTTCCTCCCAGCGGGCCATACGCAGGAGCCGGACATCCGACTCAACGATGGATCGGGCCGTCTCAGTGTTGCCGAGGTTACGGCCCTCGCCCACCAGATGCACGCCCCCCATGTGGATCAGTCCCTTGGCGAGCAACGCGAGGCTGGCCTTGCTGGAGCGCACCAATACAAACATCCGGTAAGGGGTGGTCTCGCGGTAGTGGTGCGCCAGGAGCCCGATGGCCGGATCACAGGAGGCGATCACCAGCGTCCTGTTCGGGTCCGCGTGCTCCCCTTCCCAGACACCGCCGGTCCGCTGGATCCCATCGTGCGGCGCATACTCGATGCATGGCCATTCCACCGGATAACGCACCAGCCGGTGCTTGACCGTGGCCGTCCGGAAACGGCCGCCCGCCGGCAGTTCGCCCAGCCAGACCACTTCGCCGCCCGCGGCTGGCGCCTCCGCGAACAGCTCCTCGACCCGGCAACCCAATGCCGCGGCCAGCGCCAGGGCCGCCGTGACCGCGGGCACCAGCGTACCCGTTTCGATGGCGCTGATTCCGGAGCGCGACACCCCCGCACGCCGGGACAACTCCGCCTGCGTCCAGCCCAGCGCCCGGCGCCGCTGTTTGATCGCGCTGCTGCTACTGGAAGTAGATGTCATGATGCTGTCCATATTATGCCATGATACTGGCACCGTCAATGACGAAATCCCCTCTTGGGATAAAACCTCCGTCGCACGGGTACTGAAAACTGCCCCCCCTTGCATGACCCATGACTTCTTTTCCCGCTTGCAGGGTGTTACGTTTCTATGATATGTATTATTTACGTAAGGCGCCGGAGGGATCGAAGCAATGTAATCAGCATCAGGCGCGGAGCGGTCGTCGTCGTAACGTGACCGGCACGAAGCCATGGGAGGATCCAAACATGCATATGGCTGACGCTTTGATTTCGCCCGCCGTGGGCGTCACGTTGTGGGTGGTGTCGGGCGGGTTGCTGGCCGGCTGCGCCCGCAAAGTGCAGCAGACCCTGCGGGATGATCTCGTGCCCCTGATGGGCGTGCTGGGGGCCTTCATCTTTGCCGCGCAGATGATCAACTTCTCGATCCCCGGAACGGGGTCGAGCGGCCATCTCGGCGGGGGCCTGCTGCTGACGGTCCTGCTCGGACCTTATGCGGCCTTCCTGGTCATCGCCTCGGTGCTGACCGTGCAGGCGTTCTTTTTCGCGGATGGCGGCCTGCTGGCCCTGGGCTGCAACATCTTCAACCTGGGTTTCTTTCCGGCGTTCGTGGCCTATCCGCTGCTCTACCGGGTGCTGGCCAGGGGTCAATACGGCACGCCGCGCGCCTGGACGGCGGCGATGGTCGCCGCTATCGCGGGATTGCAACTGGGTGCGTTAAGTGTGGTTTTGGAGACCGGGGCGTCCGGCATCTCGGAATTGCCGTTCGGTGCATTTGTCCTGATGATGTTGCCGATTCATCTGGCGATCGGCGTCGTCGAGGGGCTGGCCACCGCCGCCGTGGTTGCGTTCGTCGCGCGGGCACGCCCGGAGGCGCTGCCCACCGTGCCTGCGGCCGGGGCGGCGGTCAGCCGGCGGCCCGTGCTGATCGGTTTGGCGATCGCCGCTGTCGTCATGGGCGGCGTGGCGAGCTGGTTCGCATCCCGGCAGCCTGACGGACTGGAGTGGTCCATCACCAGGGTCACCGGCCATCAGGACATTACGGTATCGGGCGCGCCACTCCATCGGAAACTGGCCGCGGTGCAGGAACGGACCGCCATGCTCCCCGGCTACGGCTTTCCGGCAAGCCAGGCCATACCGGCTGCGCCGGCGAACACCCGGCCCGCACCCTGGCCGGCGGTCAGCGCGGGGACTTCGGTAGCAGGAATCGTGGGCGGACTGATGACCTTGGCGCTGGCTGGTTTGATCGGGTTTGTGCTCAAGGCGCGTTCGATGCAGCGCGCGCATGGAAACGGTTGAGGATTGAACGGGCGTACCATGGGGATAGCGAATTGGATCGAAATCGGGCGCATGGACGAACTGGGGCGGATGGACACGCCCGTGCATCGGCTCGATGCGCGGGCCAAGGCGATTGTTACCTTCGCGTTCATCGGCGTGGTGATGTCGTTCCCCCGCCATGCCGTTTCCGCGTTGACCCCGTTCCTGCTCTATCCGGTGGCTCTCATTGCTGTGGGCCAGATCCCTGCGCGGCACATCCTGAAGAAGATCCTCGTGGCGGCGCCGTTTGCATTGGTCATCGGCATCTTCAATCCGTTCATGGATCGGGTGCCGGTGACCACCCTCGGGCCGTTGGTCATTACCGGCGGCTGGGTTTCGTTCGTCTCGATCATGTTCCGTTTCGTCCTGACGGTTGGGGCGGCGTTGGCGCTGGTCGCCTGCACCGGCCTGTATCGTCTGGGCGCGGGATTGGAGCAACTGGGTGTACCCCGCGTGTTC
>CAIQIC010000382.1 GCA_903871765.1 uncultured Lentisphaerota bacterium | reverse complement strand
ATGCATGGAATCTCCCGTCCGGTCATGTTAAGTCTCAGCCCGCCGGACGCGTGGAGGAGAAAGGCTGCGACTTTCGCAGCGGCGAAGATGACGCCTCAAGGTCTGTAAACGCGCACATGATACCGTCTATGCCGCCCCTTGTCAAACTGCCGCCGACGACCCCCAAACTGCGGGAGTTGGGCGCCGAACGAGGCTCGAACAACATGTCCCCCTCCCAATCCTGACCTAACATTAATTGTTCCGGCCGGAACATCTAATGTTAGGTCCGGAAACGGCGGGCGTGGGCGTGGCGTTGCACAAACTGTTTCGCAGAACAGGGAGCGATTGACGCGCCGGCCGGTTGCCGGTAGGTTCCCAAACGATGAGCGATTTGTCGCGGACGGCGCTGCTGGCCGCCAATGACCTGGATTACCTGGTGGAGGAATTCCGCACGGGGCGGACGGTTTTTGTCGCCGATGTGCCCGTGTCCGCGCAGGCCTGCCTCGCGCTGAACCTCGCCGCGACGCTGGCGCGGCCGGTGCTCTGGCTGGGCGATGGCGGCAAGGCGCTCGACCTGTTCCAGGGCGACGTGGTTACGCTGTCCGGCAGCGAGGACTGCTGCGCGGTTTTTCCCGCGCTGGAGGATATTCCCGGCCGCAGCAACCTGGCCCGGGCCGACATCCTGGGCGATCGCTTGCGGACGCTGCAGCGCTGCCTGGCGCCGCCCGGTCCCGCGCTCATTGCCACCTGCGTGCAGGCCCTGGTGCAGCCCACCTTCACGCCGCGCGCGCTGCGGGGCTTTTCCCGGACGCTGACGCCAGGCGACGAGCTCGACCCGGCACACCTGGCGGCGGAGTTGGAAGCGCATGGCTATGCGTTCACAGCGGAGGTGCAGGAAAAAGGCCAGGCCGTCTTGCGGGGCGGCTTGCTGGACGTCTGGCCGCCCGCGGAACCCTGGCCGGTGCGGCTGGAGTTTGTCGGCGCAACGCTGGAATCGCTACGCGACTTCGATCCGGTGGAGCAGCGTTCCCGGGAGCGGCGGTCCGCGGTCCCGCTCACGCCGGCCGGCGAGCAACTCGCGGCGGACCGGGCGGAGGACCGCGGCCGGCTGCTGGATTATCTCGCGCCGGACACGCTGTGGATCTGGTCGGCGCCCGATAGCATCCGGCACCATGCGGCGATATGCCTCGCGTCCGCGTCGCCAGCGCCGCGCGGCGCGCCGGAGCCGGTGCTGCAATTCGATACGCTCCGGCTGGAGGTGGAATACCGGTTTCCGCAGGGCCGGCTGATGATCGGGCTGGACAGCGAGCAGTCCGCGCCGTCCCGCGCATTGGACGTGCAGCCGTGCGCCGGCCTGCCGGCGTTGGGCGCCACGGGGCTCCGGCCGGACGTGCTGGGTCAGGAGCGCCAGCGGTTTGTGGCGGACCTCAAGCGCCACGCCGCCGCGGGCTGGCGGGTGGATGTGTTCTTCAACACCGTGGGCGCCCGCGATCGTTTTCTGGAGATCGAACAGGCGGACGCAGGGGCGCTGCAGGTGCACGTCCGGTCGTTGTCCGGCGGCTTTACCGTCCCGGCCCGGCGGTGGCTGGTCGTGGCGGAGTCCGACCTGTACGGTTTTCGCAAGACGCTGCCCGGGCGTTACGAACTCCACGGCCGGCGGCCCGGGCCCGCACGCGCGGCGGTGCAGCGCGTGGTCGAGTGGAGCGACCTCCAGCCCGGCGACCTGGTCGTGCACGCGGACCATGGCATCGGCAAATATCTGGGACTCTACGAAATCGCGTTCCAGGGCCGGCAGCAGGAGGTGCTGGCGATCGAGTACGCCGAAAAGGCGCGGTTGTACGTGCCGGTCAGCCAGGCGCACGTGCTGAGCCGCTACGTCGGCCTGGGCCGCCGCCGGCCCGAGCTGCATGCGCTGGGCGGCCGGCGCTGGCAGCGCGATAAGTCGGCCGCCGAGACCGCCGTGCGTGATCTTGCCGGCCAGTTGCTGGAGACCCAGGCCGCGCGCGCAGCGCTCCCCGGCCACGCCTTTCCGCCCGACACGCCCTGGCAGCATGAATTCGAGGCGGCGTTCCCCTACCAGGAAACGCCGGACCAGTTGGCCGCCATCACGACGATCAAGCGCGACATGGAATCCACGCGGCCCATGGATCGCCTCGTGTGCGGCGACGTGGGGTACGGCAAGACCGAAGTCGCCATGCGGGCCGCCTTCAAGGCGGCGATGGATGGCCGGCAGGTCGCCATGCTGGTGCCGACCACAATCCTCGCCCAGCAGCACTTCGAAACGTTTGCCGAGCGCTTGGCCGCATACCCCGTCACCGTCGAGATGCTCAGCCGCTTCCGCAGCCGGGAGCAGCAGGCCGACGTGGTCCGGCGCCTGCGCGCGGGCGGCGTGGACATCGTCATCGGCACGCACCGGCTGCTGCAGAAGGACGTGGCGTTCAAGGATCTGGGACTGGTGATCATTGACGAGGAGCAGCGTTTCGGCGTGGCGCACAAGGAACAGCTCAAGCAGTGGCGTCAACTCGTGGACGTCCTCACACTGACGGCGACGCCCATCCCGCGCACCCTGTACCTCAGCCTCACCGGCGCGCGCGAACTGAGCACCATCCAGACTCCGCCGCAGGACCGCCTGCCGATCGAAACGATCGTCGCGCCGCTCAGCGACGAACTCGTGCGCGCGGCGATCCTGCGCGAGATCAACCGCGGCGGCCAGGTCTTCTACCTGCACAACCGCGTCCGGTCTATCCAGCACGTGCTGGAGCGCCTCCGCGCCCTGGTGCCCGAGGCGCGGATCGAGGCCGCGCACGGCCAGATGCCGGAACGGCAGTTGGCCAGTCTGATGCACCGGTTCACCAGCGGGGCGTTCGACGTGTTGCTCTGCACCACCATCATCGAGAGCGGCGTGGACATCCCCAATGTGAACACCATCCTGATCGAGCACGCCGACCGTTTTGGCCTGGCCGATCTCTACCAGTTGCGCGGCCGGGTGGGGCGCTACAAGCACCAGGCCTATGCCTACTTGCTGCTGCCGCGTCATGGCCGGCTGTTCGACACGGCCCGCCAGCGCCTCGGCGCGATCCGGCAGTTCGGCAGCCTGGGGGCGGGCTTCAAGCTGGCCCTGCGGGACTTGGAGATCCGCGGCGCCGGCAACCTGCTGGGCGCCGAGCAGAGCGGCCACATCTCGGCCGTGGGCTTCGAGCTCTATTGCCAGTTGCTCAAGCGCAGCATCGCCGCGCTGAACGGCGAAAAGCCGGCGCTGATCGTGGACGTCGAAACGCGGCTGGACTTTCTCGACCTGGCCACCGCCGGGGCGTCCGGCGCCGCCGCCGCCGTCCTGCCCTACGATTACATCGAGGACGAGAACCTGCGCGTGCGCGCCTACCGGTCCCTGGCTGAGGCCTCGTCGGCCGCCGACCTCACCCGGCTGCGCGCCGGCCTGCGCGACCGTTTCGGTCCGCTGCCGCCGGCGGCGGACCGCCTGCTCAAGGTGGCCCTGCTGCGCATCCTGGCCGCCGAGCGCCAGATCCGGTTCGTCGAGGTGGTTGAGGACAAGGTCATGCTGCGCCGCGGCGACGACTGGCTGCAGCGCGACCACCGCTTCCCGCGCCTGACCGCCGCCACGCCCGCCGCCAAGCTCGACGAACTACTCCGCCTCGTCCGCGGGTGGCCCTGATCATGGGGCTGCCGATGCTGAAAAGAGCAGTTTCTGCGAAGAACGCGCCAGTCACGGAAAGTGATAGTCTGAAACCAGCGTGCTAAACTTCCAAAATAAGATGTGCTGTCACCTGCACTTTACGTCGCGTTCCGCGCCGAAAGTGAGGCGCGATGTTTGGCCATGAGAAAGTGTTGACATCCAAAACGGATGTGTTATGGTTGCAACATGAATACGATAACCCTGAAGGACGTTCCGGCAGCCGTGCATCGGACGCTTAAGTCCCGCGCCAAGGCACACGGCCGGAGCCTCAACAAGGAGATCATCACGACGCTGGAGGGCACGCTGCATGGTGCGCGCATCGACGCGGCGGCTGTCGGGAGGCATGCGCGGGCGGTGCGCGAGACCTTGGGCGTTTACCTGACGCAGCAGGATCTGACGACCCTCAAGCACGCGGGGCGCCGATGATTGTTGTGGACGTGAACACGGTGGCGTACCTCTGGATCCCCGGCGAACTGACCGCGTTGGCCGAGCAAGTGCTCGCCCGCGATCCGCACTGGGTGTCTTCGGTCCTCTGGCGTTCCGAATTCCGCAATATCCTCGCCGGGTATTTCCGGCGTGGCGTTCTTGATCGGGACGCGGTTGACCGCTGCCTGCACGGCGCCGAGTCACAGCTCGCCGGTAGCGAGTACCTCGTCCCCAGCGAGTTGGTCATGCGGAAGGTGGCGGCTTCAACCTGTTCGGCCTACGATTGCGAATATGTGGCCCTGGCCGACGACCTGAAGACAACGCTGGTGACGTCCGACACGCAGTTGCTCCGCGAGTTTCCGATGTTGGCGACGAGCCTCAGGGCCTTCGCTGACTTGTCCGCCGGAGCCTCTTGACCCACGCCGCCATGGCGATGTTGGTTGGCGGAGGCGGTGGACACCGTGGTGGGTAAGCCACTGACTACTGACCACCAACCACTGACAACGGACAACGGACTACTGACTTCTGACTCCTGAATTCTGTCTACTGCCGCTGCCCTCACCCCAACTTCCGCGCGCATTCGCGCAGCAACTTTTCCTCCGCCTTGCCAGCCTCCGGGGCGACCAGCGCCAGGCTCAGCCGCCGGGGATCGAACAGGTCGCCGGCGAGCGTCTGCACGTCGTGCGCGGTGACGCGCCGGAAGCGCTTCATGATCTCGGCGGGTTGGATGAAGCGGCCGTAATTGAGAATGTTGTCGGCGGCCCACATCATGCGGGCCGAGGTGTTTTCGAGGCCGAGCAGGAGCTGGCCGATGACGTAGTCGCGGGCGCGGCGGAGTTCGGCGGCGCTGACCGGCTGCGCGCGCAGGCGCGCGATCTCGCGGACCGTCAGCTCCAGGGCGCGGCGCAGGTTGTCGCCGTCCACGCCGGCGGAGATGGCCAGCACCCCCGTGTCACGGAAGAGATCCACGCTGGTATGGATGGAGTAGGCGAGGCCGTGTCGTTCGCGGATGATCTGGAACAGGCGGGAGCTCATGTTTTCCCCGAGCACCGTGCTGAGGAGCTTGAGGGCGAAGCGGCGCGGATCGTGCCGGCCGAACAGGCGCAGGCCCAGGGCCAGATGGGCCTGCTCGATCTCCTTGCCGCGCACGATCGCATCGCGCTGCGGCGTGCGGGCGGTGACCGGCCGGCAGGCCGGCGCGCGCTGCGGGCGCAGGCGGCCCAGCCGCTGGCGGACCTGGGCGACGGCCTGCGCATGCTCCACCTGGCCGGCGAGCACGACCAGAGTGGCGGCCGGCTGGTAGTAGCGGTGCTTGTACGCCAGGAAGTCGGCGCGCTGCAGGCGTTGCACGGTGGCGGGACGGCCGGCGAGCGGGCGGCCCAGCGGATGATCCGGCCAGAGCAGGCCGCCCAGCATTTCCTGGACGAGCTGCTGCGGCTGATCGTGATACATCTGGATCTCCTCCACAATCACGCCGCGCTCCTTCGCGATGTCGGCGGGCGCGAACCGGGGACACCGATACATGTCCGTCAGGATGTCCAGCACGTCGGCCGCGTGCGCGGCGGCCACGTGGGCGTAGTAGCAGGTGGATTCCTCCTGCGTGAAGGCGTTGAAGTAGCCGCCGCGGCCCTCAATGGCCTGCGAGATCTCGCGCGCCGAGCGCGTGGTTGTGCCCTTGAACAGCAGGTGCTCGATAAAATGGCTGATGCCGGACAGCCGCGACGCCTCATGGCGGCCGCCGACCGCCACCCAGACACCTATCGCCACGCTGGCCACCGCCGGCGTGGCGGACGTCACCACCCGCAGCCCGTTCTCCAGTTGGCTGACGCGCAGGTCGAGCTTCATGAGGCCTGCTCCAGATCCCGCAGGACGACGCGTCCCTCGTACAGCGCCTTGCCGACGATGGCGCCGGCCAGGTTCGGGCATTCGAGCGCGCGGAGCGCGCGCAGATCGTCTGCTGAGCGAATGCCGCCGGAGGCGATCACTTCGCAGGCGACGGAAGCGCAGATCTTTTGCACCGCGCTGACATTCGGCCCCTGGAGCATGCCGTCCGTGGCGGTGTCGGTATAGATGATCGTTGGCACGCCGAGCGCATCGGCGTGGCGCGCCAAATCCACGGCGGACAGGTCGGTCGTTTCGGTCCAACCCTTGACCTGCACCCGCCCGTCACGCGCGTCGAGGCCGACGGCCAGGCGGTGGCCGAAACGATCCACCAGATGCTCCATCAGTTCCGGCACCTCCCAGGCCAGCGTGCCGACAATCACGCGGCGCACGCCGTCGGCCAGCGCGGCCTCGATGTCCGCTTCCGTGCGCAGTCCGCCGCCGACCTGGACCGGGATGCACACAGCCTGCACCATGCGCCGGATGATGTCGCGGTGTGCGGGGTGACCCTGGAACGCGCCGTCGAGATCCACCACGTGCAGCCAGGCGGCGCCCTCGGCCGCCCAGTGCTGCGCCATACCGACGGGATCGTCGGAATAGGTGGTCGCATCTGCTGCGCGGCCCTGGCGCAACCGTACGCAGCGACCGTGTTGCAGGTCAATCGCCGGGAAAATGGTGAAAGCATTCATGATGAATCGCTGCTTACTTCTTATTGACCTCCGACCTCTGACCTCTGACCTCTGCTTACTGCTCGCTGGCCCACGTACTGAAATTGCGCAGCATTTGCAGTCCCCAGCGCTGACTCTTTTCCGGATGAAACTGCACCGCCAGCAGGTTGTCCTGCCAGAGGGCCGAGGCGTAGGGACGACCGTACTCCGTGATGCCGGCCGTCGCGGCGCCCGCCGCGGTCAGGTCGGCATAGTAGGAGTGCACAAAATAAAAATACGTGTCGGCGGGAATGCCACGGAACAGCGGGCAGTCCGACCGCACCGGCCGGACGCGGTTCCAGCCGATTTGGGGCACTTTCAGCCCCGGCTCCGGCGTCAGGCGCCGGTTGCGGCCCGGCAGCACGCCCAACCCTGGGACGCCGGGCGACTCCTCGCTGGCGGCGAACAACAACTGAAGTCCGAGGCAGATGCCCAGGAACGGGCGGCCCGCGGCGATCCAGTCCCGCACCGGCGCCACGAAGTCATGCGCCGTGAGATGCTGCATGCAGTCGCCGAAGGCGCCCACGCCGGGCAGTATCAGCGCGCGGCAGGGGGCCAAATCCGCCGGCCGGGTGACGACGCAGGCGGCGATATCGAGAAAGCGGCAGGCGTTCTGCACGCTGCCCAGATTGCCCATGCCGTAATCCAGAATGCCGATCATCGTTCGCCTCTCCGACCGCGTCCCTCGGGGCCCGCGGGCGCCCAGTATAACCCCGGCGCCCGGATTGCCAAGCCCGGTGTCACGCCCGGCCCCCCGTTGCGGCAAATAGAAACAATTCGATTGGCCCAATGTGGTTTATGTCGCTATAGTTCGACCGGGCTTGGGCGATGGGAAACGGGGGATTATGAAAAGCGTTCTGACAGCTCTTGTGGTCGTGCTTGCCGCCGCGGCTGGCGCGGAATCCGCCAAGGACGAGGCGGGGGGCAAGCCGCCAGCAACCCCTCAGTTGCTTTTGGAGCTGAGCGACGGCTCGCGGATTGTCGGCGCGCCGGCGAGCGACCATGTCAAGCTGCAGTCGGATACCATCAAAGTGGACCTGAAACTGGATTTGATTCGAACCATCGAGTTCGACCAGGAGAAGCAGCAGGCCCAAGTCAAATTGAGCAATGGCGACCGGCTCAGCGGTCAACTATCGCCGGCGAACCTCGATTTGAACACCTCCTTCGGCAAGATCACCGTCCCCTTGGCCTTGGTACGGCGCATGGATATCCGCAACGGCGCCGGCGTGGCCCTGGACGGCTTGATCCTGCACTACGCGTTTGAACGTTTGGTGGATGGCGAGGTGCCGGACGAGACGGGCCACAACCCGCCGGCTAAACTCCATGGTGGAAAAATCACTCCCGCCGGCAAGAAAGGCAGCGGTTTGCTCTTGGGCGCAGAGGGCGGGTATGCCGCATTCCCGGACAAGAACATGCCAACCGGTGATTCGCCGCGCACCCTGGCTTTGTGGATTAAAACCGCCCCGTGTGCCCATCCGCAAACGCCAGTCGCTTATGGGCAACCGACTAAAATCAGCCAGATCGCCCTGCTGATTTATGAAAACGACAGCGTGGTGACCTTGGCCGAATATGGCAACCGCTATCCGGCAGGGAAGGGTCACACAACCGTGACCGACGGCAACTGGCACCACGTGGTGCTGGTGTATGACGGTAAACGGACGTTGAGTGGGTATGTGGATGGCGAGCAGGACAGTACCGCGGTGCGAAGTTTCACAACCACGCTTTCCGGAACAGCCTATTTGTCACAGCCCGGTTCCGATTACAGCTTCGCGGGGACGCTCGATGAATTCATGGTATTCAACAAGGCGTTGACCGCCGGGGAAGTCAAAGACCTCTATATAATGCAAAAATAACCTTCACCGTGCTGTAATTGATCAAGGGCCCAGGTCCGGCATGCGGGCCGGCGGGCAACCATCAGGCTGCCAAGGCGCGAGGAATTGATTCATGCCACAACCTAAATGCCCTGCAGATGCGTTATTTTCCATCACGAACAGGGTGATTATTCTTACGGGCGGGAACGGATTTCTCGGCTCTCAGTTTAATGCATATTTGACATCTTGTGGTGCGATCGTTGTTGTTTTTGACATGCAGACAGATCAGCCTGTTGATATTACCAAACCAGAAGAGGTCGCAGCCGCGGTGGCGGCGACGGTCGCAGAACATGGGCATATTGACGGCTTGATCAATGCGGCGGCGATCAATGCCGTGCCGGGAAGCGCCACGGCCATGGATTCATGGCGACCCTACGAGACGTTCCCCTTGGAGCTTTGGAAGAAGGAAATCGAAGTGAATCTCACCGCCGTGCAGGTGCTGACCCAGGCGGTGGCGCCGGTGATGATGCGCCAGAAAAGCGGCTCGATCATTTATATGGCGTCAGATCTGGCCTTGATTGCCCCGAATAACAGCATTTAT
>CAIQIC010000381.1 GCA_903871765.1 uncultured Lentisphaerota bacterium | reverse complement strand
TCTCTCTTTCGGTCAGTAGCATCATCCTAACGACTTTGCTTTAAGACTCTTACGATTCGTTCCGTGCCATTTTGTCTCGTTTTTTGGGCGAACGTCAGGGATGACCATACCCGATAGGGCGCGGCCTTAGCCGCGAGTCGGACACGTTGCGGGGCCGACTTATGGTCAATCCCCTTGTTCGCCCATTCATCATCGCCTGCCCGGCCGACACCTGGACTGCTCGCAAAGCCCCTTGGCTTGCACACGTAACGGTTCGCAAAAAAAATCGTCGCTGCACGCCAAAAATATTTGACAGCCCCGCAGCCGGATTTTATGCTTCTTCCGGGTTACGGATATTAAGCCCAGCGATTCGCCAAGGCAGATGAATCTGCGAAGGACGACGCGGTAACAATCCGACCTGGCCGAGACAGCCGCCGTCTCATGGCCCCTACCTACCTGGCGGCATCTAGCGGACTGTACCGATTGGACTGCGCGGGCCTGTGGCCTGCGTTGATTCAATCGGGGGTTTTGTCGGTGTGCATGGCTTGCCATGCACTTGAAAGGGATTCAGAATGCAAACGTCGAAACGTGAATTGATGTTGGCCCTTGCCAACAGCCTGAAATCGCAGCTTGTGCAGCGTTCAGCCCCGTGCATGGTGTCCATCTATCCCCACGGCACGATAACGAACCGAGGAGCATCCGTCAGCTTGCGAACGCCACCCGGCAGGCGCCGGGGCGCGATCAAAACCTTTTCGCGCGCGTCCGCTGCCCGATTGCGCCGTCTATTGGCGACCACCTGCGGGCCGGACGGCTGGCAGTGCATCGGCGCGACCTTGACGGTGCCCGGCCCCGAGATCACGGCGGCAGAGTTCCGGCGCGTGTGGCGAGCTTTCCGCCTGCGTTTATTCCGCCTGAAGGACATCGCTTTTATCTGGCGGGTTGAATTGCAGGAGCGCGGCCAGCCCCACCTGCATTTAATTTGCTGGGTTAAAAGCTATACCGGGAGGATTTTCGGCTGCTTCCATACCGGCTGGCTGGAATGCCTTGGCCTGCTGGGGCCAGCAGAGGGGCCATGCAAGAAAAAATCTTCCGGTTACTCCGTCAGCGATTGGGGACGCTGCGACTGGAAACCAGGCTGGGCCAAAACCGATCACCGTGGCCTTTGGCCGGGAGCCTTGGAACGTGCCGTCAGGGTCAAGGAAACCATCGAAAATAACGAATGGGGCTGGTGGCGTTATCTGGCGGCCCACGCCTCGAAGGCGAAGCAAGCTCAACTGGGTTGGCAAGGGCGGCAATGGGGCGTAATCGGCGGTCAGAATCTTCACAAAGCCCCGGCGGAAGTCCTCCAAATGAGCAGGAAAGCCATGGATAAGATCATCCGCCGTCTGCGCCGGTTGACAGGATGCCTTTACGCCAGCGGCCATGGACGGCAGACGTGGTTTGACAGCCCATCGGCTTCACGCCGGATTTGCCAATGGGCCATGTCCCTGACGGGAGAATTCAAAGGGGAAATCAGTAATTGCGGCGCTTTTCTCAAAAGCTCCCTCTGCCGTTGAGGACTCAGGATCATGTGCGATCATGTGCGGAACTGATGGACAATAACGGCTATATGCTTATGCACTCGGTTAAGGTTGATTGATCCGTTGAATTCATTAATTAAATCCTTGAATAAATACCATCATAAATTATCATCAAAGCCATGAATATTATTTTACCGATACTGATCGCGTTGTTTGTTGCTTCGCTTTGCACTACTGGTGCTTATTTCTTAAAATTTATTGAGGCCAAGAAGCTCATTTCTGACCTCCAAAAAGAGAATGAACGCCTTAAGGCGGAGATTGTCGGCGCGAAGCAGGATAATTTGCAGCTTCAATCTCACGTTAGCCAGTTGCAACGCCCAAACGTCAAAAGCTTTGCCATACCTAGATGATAAATAATTCATAACC
>CAIQIC010000380.1 GCA_903871765.1 uncultured Lentisphaerota bacterium | reverse complement strand
CGCTGTCGTTCCACGGCACGCCGTAGAGGTCCTGATAGGCCGGGTCCTGGCCATCGTACGGTACGCCGGCCAGCGGGCCGGTCTTGTCGGTTCCATGTGAAGTCTGCAGCCAGCGGAAGGTTCTGGCGACATGCGAGGCCACGCCGAAATGCAGGCCGTTGGCCACCGTAGCCTTCTGCCACATCCCGCATATATCCTTGCCGGCGGTGGCCATCGAATTCCAGCGCGGCTGGAATTTCGAATCCCACATGTCGAAGTTGTCATGGTGCGACGCGACGGGCACCACGTAGCGCGCGCCGCCCTGCTTGTAGAGTTTGACCAGCCGGTCGGCCTGGGCCTGGTCGAATTTCTCCGCCTTGAAAAGCTTGCAAATATCCTTGTAGCCGAACTTCGAGGGATGGCCATAGGTGGCGCAATGATACTTATAGCCCTCGCTGCCCTCCTCATACATCCAACGGGCATACCAGGTGGAGGCCACCCCGGGGATGCTCTCCGGTCCCCAATGCATGAAGATGCCCAGCTTGCCGTCGATGAACCATTCGGGGATCTCAGACTGCCTGAGCGATTCAACCGTCGGCTCGTATGTGGCCGGGCTCTTGGCCGCCGGATCTGCTGCCCGGGAATTCGCCAGCGGCACCAAGCAGATGGCCGCACATGTTAGGTATTTGATGTTGTTTTTCATTTTGATAGATGGTTCCCACGAGTGCATCAGCTTACGAAACTGTAGTCGTAGGGTTTGCGCATTTCGCGGGCGACATGGGCGTTGCCTTCGGCGGCGTGCTCGCCGACAAACACCTCTTTGTCCGGATCCCACCGGAGTTTGCGTCCGGTGCGCAGCGAGATCGCGCCCAGGTGACAAACCGTGGCGGAGCGGTGCCCGACATCCACATCGCAGATCGGATCTTTGCGCGTCCGCATGCAATCAAAAAAGTTCTCCATATGGTTGTTGCTCAAATAGAGGCGTTCGGCGTTTTCGGGCAACGGTTTACTGAGCAGTTCCTTATCGCTGGCCTTGATCTCATCGCGATTGACCCAGATCCAGCCTGCGCTGCCTTCGAAGCGGATGCCGTTGCGTTGGCCGTCCTGCTTAAGGACTCCGCCAAACGGATCCTCGTCAGGAGTTGAGCGGACGTGGAAGACCACCCCGTTCGGATAGGTGAACTTCACTTCGTAGTCGCTGATGGTGGTGTAGCCGCCCGGAATGGGAGTGGAGAGGGCCTTGCTTTCCACCAGGGTGGGCGCCGGCAGACCGATCGCCCAATAGCCGATGTCCATGTGATGGGCGCCCCAATCCGTCATCGTGCCCCCGGAGTATTCATACCAATAACGGAACAACTGGTGGCAACGCTGGGGCAGGTAGTCCCTCTTGGGGGCCTGGCCCTGCCAGAAATCCCAGTTGAGTTCCGGCGGCACGGGCTGGCTGGAGAAAGGTCCCTCGCGTCGGCCCGCCGGCAAATAGACCACGACTTCCTTGAGTTGGCCGATGCGGCTGTTGCGGACCAGCTCGCAGGCCAGGCGGAAGCGTTGGCTGCTGCGTTGCTGTGTGCCCGTCTGCAAGACCACTTTGTGGTCACGCACCGCTTTGACCACCTGCCGGCCTTCGTCAATGGTCAGGGTCAACGGCTTCTCCGAATAGATGTCCTTTTGGGCCCGGGCGGCGGCGATGTTGACCAGGCTATGCCAGTGGTCCGGACAGCCGTTGACAATGGCATGCAGATCATCGCGCTCCAGCAATTTGCGGAAATCGGAGTAGCCCTTCGGGATCTTGCCATCCTTGGTGAAATACTCAACGGCCTTGTCCACGTGTCCTTGGTCCACATCGCAGACCGCCACCACGTCGCCGTGGTTCCGGGCGAGCAGCGTATCGTAACTGCCCATGCCGCCGCAGCCGACCAGCGCGATGCCCGGACGGTCGTTGGGTGAAAGGACTTTAACGGGTTCCGCAGCCCGCGCCAACTTACGCTCGACGAACCACAATGGCAGTCCAGTCGCCGCCGCGGTCGCGCAACACCGGCGGAGAAAGGAGCGTCGGGAAATGTGGAAGGATGGGGGCTGTTTCATCGGTTGGTCCTTGTTAGCGATTCTATATAGAGTGCGACTACGGCGAGCGACAGAAGGCAACCCAGGGCAAACTTGCGGAATGGGGGGCGTAGACCTGACCGTATGGATGAACGGAGTGTTTTTCATGGGGGAATCCTTTTCATATTTCACGGTAACTGCTTTCAGAAGAATGGGGCCAAGTTGACTAACGATGCCACGGCGGCGCAAGGAATCCGGTGGCTTCTTCAAAGGTGGCCTTGCGGCGGAAGTCCGCCGGATCGTAGGCCGGAACCGCCGGGTCACGGTTGATCCATTGCGGGTGCTGCCGGCCGAAATAACTGCCGTAGAACTGGTAGTTGCTGTCCACCCAGCGGCTCAGGACCATCAATTCCATCCTGGTCAGCATCTGGCTATGGTTGTCCTTGGAGTTCTGCGGATGCGCGGGGTCCGTCAGGATGGTCATCAACTTGCTCGTGGGACATCCCAGGCTGCGCGGCGGCAGATAGGCGCCGTTGTAATTGCCCTGGTCTCCTTTGCGAAAGGACGTGAATTCGGATATGAGCGGTCCGCCCAGTTCCTTCGTGGCGAGTTGTTCATACGAGGTGTTGTAGAAGAGGGTGGTTTCGCCGGTCAGTCTCAGACCGGCGGCGGGTGTCTTCGACCCGTGGCACGAGACACACTTGGCCTCGAAAATCGGCTGGATATCGGCAGGGTAATGGATGACCTGGCCGGCGTGGCCGTCACCGCCCCCGGTCTGGAGGTCGCATGGCTGCGGCTGGGGCGTGCTCGGCGGCCGGTTCAGCGCCAGTGGACTGGCGACAGCGCGCTCGGATCCGGTGCGGGTAGACTGCGCGTGGCAACCCGTGCAGGCCCGCACCTCTCCGGGCGCGTAATTCACATAGGTTCGTTCGCGTTGGATTTCCCTGAAGTTCTCGTCCAAGGCTTGAAAGAAGATGTTGCGACCGGCGGGGACCACAAAGTGGGCGGAGCCGTCCTTTTCGACGGGCACGACTCCCCATTGCACGCGCGGCCAAAGACTCGCCTTCCACTCGGAACTGCTCAGCGACGGCTGCCAGCGCCGGCCCGTGGACCAGTAGCGCGGTACCGCCTCGTTGATGCGGAGCCATTTGACCTGTCCCGGCGCCACACCCTCCATGCCCCGCTGAACGTCGGCCAGCACGCACAAGGCCTGGTCCTTTGCGGCATACTGCGGGTCGATTGAAGTCAACACGCGCGGCGGCACGGGCCGGGCGACCAGCGGCAGGGGATGCCAGCAGGAGAGCTGCGGATCCGCGTGAACCGGACGATGGAGGCCCTTGGTGTCGATCAGGTACAAGGCATAGGCGTTGGGAACCTCCTTGTAATGATCCGCGGCGTTGACTTTGTACGAAACCAGGAACTGCTGCGCATTGACAGGATATGGGTGCGTGTAAAGGTGCCCCTGCCGACCTTCGCCGTCATTCGTACGCTGGCCGTCGGCTTTCAAAAAGCGCCAGCCGGGCTCCGACCGGCGGGGGATGAACACCTGCGGGGTGATGTTGACAACGGGGTAACGGCCATCCCCCTGGATATAGCCCGGCTCGTCCGGATCCGGGCCGCGCTCCCGAACCCCCATCCCGTAGTCGACCAGCAGGATCGCTCCCAGGCAACCGCCCTGCGGAAAGTGGCAGGTACCCACACACACGAAGGTATGATCGTTACCGGGCAGAGGTTGGGGGTACATGTAGACCGTCGTGTCATCGTCGGCCAGGCCGTAGAGCTCCCGGGGCTTGGTGCCGTCGGGATTCATGGCCCAGACCGTTTTGGCGACGCGGGCGCCCCGGTCGATGTACTCCCAGCGGTGATACATGATCCGGCCGTCATTGAGGACCACCGGGCAGAATTCGCTGAGCAGGCTGTGCGTCAGTTGCTCGACATGGGTGCCGTCGGCATCCATCCGGTGCAGCACGGGGGCCGCCAGGCCGGACGAGCCGCCGCACAACACTGTGTGCTCGCAACGGGTCGAGGAAAAGATGATCCTGCCGTCCGGCAGGTAGCAGGGATGGATATCGTCCGTGTGCCAGCCGCCGGCCCATCGCGCCGCCTTTTCCGCCTCGTCCTTTGGCGGGAACGATATCTGGCGCAGACCCGTGCCGTCGATCCCTACCTCCCAGATGCGAAAGCCGGAGCCGGAATCCTGCCGGAAATCGAAGACAACCTTTTTGGCGTCAAACGACAGACTGCCCTTGCCGATGAACCCCTTCCCGCCAGGCAGGTTCGCAGCGGTGACGACAGCTCGCTCCGTTTTGGTGCGAAGATTGTAAACATAGATGCCGTTGTCCGGGTGGAAGCGGTCCGGACTGGTGCCGTTATTGATGTCCGTGTAGTAGTGATCCGAAGAATAGGGCTTGCGCTTGACGAAGACGATCTCCTCGAATCCCAGTTCCTCCGGGCCGACGGGCGCCTCGGAATACACCGGTGCGCCTGCAGGCGTCATGGACGACTGGCCGGCGGCGGCGAGGATCACCAGATGGTTTTCCCCTGCCGTGCTGCCCGGCCAAGCGCACAGGGCCAGAGCGCAGGTCGCCCACAGCAGCCTTGCCGTGTCAGAAAATCGCTTCACAATTTACCAGACTTTCAGTGTAAGTTCCCCGCCCGCGGACACTTCAACACGTTGCCGTCCATCCGGACGGGCAGGCGCGCGTTATCGTAGGCGCTCAAGTCGCTGTGCTCCGTGAACACGTTGTTGTAATACCGGTCGTCGCCGCTCGGATTGTCGTGCATCCCGGCCAGCGCGGTGGCATGCGCCTTGTGGAAGGGTGTCTGGCGGCCGTCAATGTCATGCGCCCTAATGGTCCCGTGCGATGCTGCGCAACGCGGGATGATCCGTGGCGGCAGCGATGGCCTTGATGGCCGCTTCGACGGCGCCGGTTCTCCGGTCATTGAGTTCGCCCGCGGGATATTCCCCGCGCTGGCATTGATCGTTGAGGGTGACGATCACCTCGTGCAGCGCCGGCAGCGCCGCGCGGGCGGCCGCGCCATAGCTCACGATTTCTTGCATGATTTCCCCGGTCCGGCTTTCGCTGCCGTGGCCGCCCTGGGTTTTCGCGAAGATGATCCCGGCCTCAATGCCCTCTTGGTAGTGATACTTGGTCAACGCCTTGAACGCGCCCATGCGGATCTCGGCGCCAAACATCGTGTCCGCCGGGCACATGGTTTTGACCGCCGCCAAGAGATCCGGCGCCAGCGCCTGCACATCGGCCAGGGTCAGGTTGTGTTCGAGATAGTTTCTCAGCGTGGCCCGCGCCATGCCGTCCGCGTTGAGGGACACGGCCCGGATCGCCGGATAGCGCAACTGCGGATCGGCTTGCTGGAGGGCGTCCGTCAGTCCGCCCGTGAACAAGGCGGCGGCCAACTGGCCATGGGTGAGCTGGATGGGATCGGCCCAGACGATCGGCTGGAGCGGTTCGGCGGTGTTGGCGACCGCCTTGAGAATGTCGGGGATGGCGGGTGTCGCCGCGCCACCCATCCGCTTGAGAGCCTGGGCCGCCTTATAGCGCAGCCAGCGGTCCTTATGCGAGAGCAGGCGGACCAATACGGGGAGAGCCTGTTCGTCCTTGAGATAGCCGAGCGCCTCGCAGGCCCCCTGGCTGACATGCACATCCTTGCCTGCCGCCAGGGCGACCAGTTGGGGCACCAGCCCTTGCGCCTCGGGGCGCTGGGCCAGTTCTTCCGCCGCCCAGGCACGGGCGATGGGCGACCAATCGCTGAACGCCGCCACGAGTTCCGGCGGGGTTTTCTGCTTGCGATCCAAATCGTAGCGTCCGGAGGCGATGGCGTCCGCCACCTCCTGCTTGCTCAGCCAGTTCGCCGGATTGGCGTCCTTGCCGGTAATGCAGAGTTTTTTCAAAGGCATGGAATAGGTCAGGACATACGTGGCGGTGGGACTCAGGCTGTCGTAACCGCTTTTGCCGTAGTAGGTGTTGTCGTCCGTGCTGCCGGGGCCGTATTGCTCGCCGCCGTCATAGGTGAACGACCCATCGCAACGCCGCACCAGATCGAGGTGCCAGGACGCTTCCTTGAAAAAGGCGGCCGCCGCCGCCGGGCCGCCGACATTCGCACCCAGGGCGCTCCACAAATAGCTGAAGCCCTGGCCGGTGTGCCCGCATTCCCGGCTCCGGAAGCCGGCGGTGGCCATTTTCGCAAAGAACTGCGTTTCCTTGAGCCGGTGGTCCTGCAGGGAGAACATCAGGGCAGTGATGGAATTTTTGCCATTGTTTTCATGGTAGGGCCACGGCTCGTGTTCGCCGTAGGGGATCGCGCCTTTGTCCACGAAATAGCCGAAGAACCCAGCCGCCCGCGCAATGGCGGGAGCGACCTCGGGATCTTTCACCCCGCACTTTTTGCCCATGACGATGGAGAGATTGGCCGGCAGTCCAGCCATGTTCACCGGGCCATAGGGCGGGATCGAGCCGTGCAGTTTGCCCTCGGGGGTCAGGCGGGAAATGCCATGCCCGAAGGTGCCATACATGCTCTGTCCCTTGGCGAGCGTGACCGTGTATTCATTGATGGCGTGCAACACTTCCTTGTCGCCGGTGGCCAGGTAATATTCGCACAGGAAGAGGTTGCAATAGCCCCAGTCCCAGATCACCATCCCGTCCTTCAATTCCAGCTTCAGCGTGGACGGCGCCATCTTGCGGGCGAGCTCCCGCACCCTCGGCAGGTAATCGGGATTGCCGGTCGCCAGCAGCGCCAGGCCGTTGACCGCGCCGCACCAGCCTTCGTTCAGCGGCTCTTTTTCCAACACCTTGCAGGCTTCCTCAAAGATGCGCTGGGATTTGGGGCAATTGTACGGCGCCGTGTCGCTGTAGGTCCCCATGACGCGCAACTTGAGCTGCACCTCTTCGGTTTTCCCCGCCCGCCAGCGGATCAGCTTCAGAATGCCTCCATTGACCTCCTTTTCGGATTCCTGGATCGCATAGGCAATGCTCTTGCGGGCGTCGTCGCTGAAGGGTTTGCCATCCACCCCCAGGATCACGTCATCCACCTGCAGCACGCCATCCGCCGGCGACTTCGCGCCGACATGCGTGACCAGGATCTGCCGGCTGGGCGTCGTGGTGCGGCCCTGCAGGCGTTCCAAATCAAACTGCCGCACCGGCAGGGTGTAAATCCACCCGCGCAGCCCCGTGGAACCGAGGTTGTAGGTCAGATTACGGTCAACGGCACTGCTGGTTGTCAGGTCCGGCGGCACCGGCGGCGGCGCCGCGACGAGGCGACCGCCGCAGAGGCAGGCAAGGGCGACAACCAGGGTTGTCAGACGGCGTAGATTCATCATTTGCATAAGGTTTCCTTTCCCTTGGTTTTTGGCCGCTTCATGCCTGCCTCGATGTTTGGGGTATCGGTTGCGGGGAGTATGCCACAGGGGCACCCGGTAGTTCAACTCCGCCTCGTGGCGCTGTGCGTGCCCCCCCTTGGCTTGCCCGCCAGATTCCCGCCCTCACGGCGTGACCAACTGCGTGCCCAAGCGGAACGCCGGCTCCACCCGCGGCACCGGTGCCGGCCGCATTAATGCAATTTACAGTTTAGATTTTACAGCTGGGCTTATTGGCTCAAATTGAGAATAAATTTCCAGTCTAAGAGTTGCCAGAGCTGTTGCCGCCAAACCGTTCTGTCCTTCTGCTACAGGATATGATCCATCAGCTTGTTGGCGGCTAATTAATGCCGCAGTTGTCTGCCGGTTGAATCCATACCAGGTTTTTGCACCACGATGATGTTTGGCAAGTGACACAAGATATAGTTTCAAATAATCGTCAACATTCATGGGTAATTCGGTAACGGGCAGTTCTGCATATATTTTGCGGACATCTTCGGATCGGTTCATCCATTGCGGCCTTGATGTATAATAGGGCAAAGAGAAATAAGCGGCAAAATCCACCCAAATGTCATTTTGTGGATCAGGCATAGTCGCCAACAGCGATTCGATTTTTGCAAATTCATTAGTTTTCTGCTCGGGATGCGAACTAGAGTAAACCATGCAACTATATTCGTAAAGACTGACAATAGAAGCCAGACGTTCAGCCACGCCTGTTGGCGATGAGTTAAGAACCCAAGTTCTTGCCCGTGATACTGATTCGCCAAACTCCTTCGAACCTGTATGCTCGCCGCGCCCCAGAAAACTCAATAAGACGAGTGGCGTCGCCAGGGTTTGAGCGCTCTTATCCCCCCAACTTCCATCATTGTTCTGCGTCTTTGTAAAATACCGCAGAGCCCTTAGTACAGCGATGTCCGACTTGCGAAACAACTCGGTGTCAGTTTTCCTGATCAGGGAGGGCTCGCCCGGGCGGTGAATTACCACATTTGATACGACGGCATCTTTTCCAACAAACAATTCTTGTCCAAATGCAATCGTAGACATTGTAAAAGCTATATAAAGACTATTTAGTATTATTTTCATATTAATACCCTATTTATTGGCCATTTGGCGCCGCGAGGGGGCGTCCCTCCCTCCTGCAACGACCCTTCGACTACTGCCTGCTTCTTCATCGGTAACACTCCTTTCACCCGGCATCCCGCCCAGGAGTGTTACCCTGTTTCACACAATCTTTAGTCTCATTATCTGGTCGCTAGCACAATCATAGCCGGCTGCCGGCGGCATGGTGTACAGCACATCGCCCTGGCTGTTCAGGAAAACCGTATCGCGAGTCGCAGGATCTTGGGCGATGGTCAGCGGATAAACCGCGACGCCCTGCCACTGTTCCGGGATCAGCAACTGGATGTTGAACCCCTCCGGCAGGCTGTTGAAATTGAACGGCGTCAACCAGCCCTGCGCGTTTATGCTGAAGTCAGAGTCCGGCGGCAAGATTGGCAGGTAAGTGTACTGGGCCTCTTCGAGGCGTTGGGCGAGGGCCTGGAGGTCGTTGCAGGAGCGCGACATCAAGTACTGATATTCATTGGCATCGATGGCCGGTGCGGCCTGCTCCTCGACAATCTCGGCGATTGCCAGACCGCTGCACAGTGCCAGCAGGGCCAGTGCGCCAAACCGTCTCTTTGCCGTCTTCATCCTCAACCCCCTTCGTCCCGTACCCCGCGAGGATGGCGGGTCGATGCGGCTTGTTAAGCTTCGTAGCGCATATTGGGGGTTGCGCGTTTCTTGTCAATCCTTCTTTCGTCCATGATCTGGTCAAGCGCAGTGGTTGATCTGGCGGAAGCGTAGCGGAAGACTGGGCAACTCGCTGCGCAGCCGCCGACGGGTGGGGGAAAGGTCCCGGAAAACGGGGGCGGCAGCCGCCCGGTTGTCCGGTGTTGCCGCCAAAAGTTTTTCGCCCAACTCCTGCAGTTTTGGCGCAGTTCGTCGTGCGTTGTGCCGCCCGGCGCGACTGTGATAAGCTGTCTGCATGAACTGGCAGCACGTGGCGGATGACGTTATGGCGGGGCGGGCGTTGGCGCACAGCGAGGCGCTAGCCGTGCTGCAGGCGCCGGACGACGAGTTGCTGGCCGTGCTGGATGCGGCGTTCCGCGTGCGTCGGCAGCATTTCGGCCGCAAGGTCAATCTGCACGTCATCCGCAACGCGCGGAGCGGCGGCTGCAGCGAGGACTGCGCCTTCTGCAGCCAGTCGGCCGTGTCCAGCGCGCCCATCGAGCAGTATCCGTTGCAGTCCGCGGACGAGTTGGTCGCCGGCGCGCGCGCCGCGGCGGACGTGGGCGCGGTGAAGTATTGCATCGTCACCAGCGGCCGTCGGCCGTCGGCGCAGGTGCTGGCAGTGGTGTGCGCGGCAGCGCGGCGCATCGTGCCGGAACTGCCTATCCGGCTGTGCGTGTCGCTGGGCGCATTGAGCGCCGAACAGGCGCGGGAACTCAAGGCGGCGGGGGTCGCACGGTACAATCATAACCTGGAAACCGCGCAGCGGTTCTTTCCGCAGATCTGTTCCACGCACACCTGGGAGGAGCGGGTGGCGACGGTCCGCTGTGCGCGGGCCGCCGGCCTGGAGGCCTGTTGCGGGGGCATTCTCGGGCTGGGCGAAACGCTGGATGATCGCGTGGATCTGGCGCTGGCACTGCGCGAGCTGCAGGTGGAAGCCATACCGGTCAACCTGTTCAATCCGCGGCCGGGCACGCCGCTGGCCGGCCGGGGCAAAATGCTGCCCATGGAGAGCCTGAAGGCGCTGGCCATGTTCCGGCTGGTCAATCCCACGGCGGAACTGCGCGCCGCCGGCGGACGCGAAGCGTGCCTGGGCCAGTTGCAGCCGCTGGCGCTGTTCGCCGTCAATTCCATCTTCACCCAGGGCTACCTCACCACGCCGGGACAGGGGCCGTCCCGCGATCTGGCCATGCTGGCCGAAGCCGGCTTCGAGGTCGGACAGATCGAGGGCTGATAACTGCACGGCGCCACGGCCGGGACTACCGCTGTTTTTCTGCCGCTGTGGCCGGGACGGCCGTCGGACGGACGATCAGGAAGGATTTTGAAGAGCCGACGGACGCGGCATCGGTTCGCACCACGGGTTGCGCGTTGCTGCTGCGCACCAAGCCAATTGCCGGCCCTCCATTGACGATATACGTGCGCCCGGGCAGCGGATGCGGATCGGGAGTGGTGGCGGACAACGCCCCCGCACGCGCCGACGGGTTATCCTTGCGGATCCAATAATTGGGCGGCGGTGGGAGAATCGTGACACCGGTTTTGGGCGGCGCCGGCGTGGTAACGGCGGGCGGCGGGATGCAGATGGGGCCCCAGTACACATAGGGGACCTCCGGTTGATAGAGAATGACGGTCTGGCCGTCGGGGTATGCCACCAGTTTGCCGCGGGTGCGGTAGGCCAGCAGCACGGGGGATACGTCACGGGAATCGGCCGCGGATACGGATGAGCCCGGCCCGATGGCCCAAGGATGGGGGTAATACACCGCGAAGTAGTACGGATTGAAGCCGTAAAGAAAATTGTTCCAGGCGTAGAACCCGTCACCGTAATAACCATCGCTCCAGAAGAATGAGTTCCCCGACGGGCCGGTTTGCACATAACCGCCCGTTGCGCCGGCATGGTTCCATCGCGGGCCCGCGGCCCCTTGATACAGGGAACTGTTCACGCCGTCGGTTCGTACCGGCAGCACCCCGAGCGCCAGCGGCAAGCACAGCGCCGCAACAATTCCGGCTGGGTCGCGCATACACGTCCCTTTCGCCGTACCATCAAGGAACTCGTATACTATACCACATTTCTCGCTGCGGGACGCAAACTTTTAACCGGACCAGGTAAAAGCGGCGCATCTCCGATGGGGGACGTGTCTCCCAGTGACCTTGCTTGCGGGGGGCAGAATTCAGGCTCCGGCCACACCTAATCTTCGCCGGAAGGCTCCGGCGCGGCACGCAAGGTGGCCGGGAGCCCGAAACGGGGATGCGCGGTTCCCGACTAGGCATTGCTGAGATGGCCGGAGAAGTAGGCGTCGTAGGCGGACATATCCTGCAGTCCATGGCCGGACAGGTTGAACAGGATGACCTTCTTTACGCCCGCTTCGCGCGCCTTGATCGCTTCGTCAATGGTTGCGGCGATGGCGTGCGCAGACTCCGGCGCGGGAACAATACCCTCCGTACGGGCGAATTGAACGGCGCTCTCGAAGACCTTGACCTGGTGATAAGCCTGCGCTTCGATCAGGCCGAGCTTGTAGAGGTGGCTGACCGTCGGCGCCATACCGTGGTAGCGCAGGCCGCCGGCGTGAATCTTGGGCGGCATGAAATCGTGGCCAAGGGTGTACATCATCATCAGCGGCGTCAAGCCTTCCGTATCCCCGAAATCGTAGCGCAGTTCGCCCTTGGTCAGCGAGGGGCAGGCGGACGGCTCCACGGCGATGATGCGGTATTCCTTCTTGTCCACGATCTTTTCGCGCACAAAGGGGAAAGCGATGCCGGCAAAGTTGCTGCCGCCGCCGGCGCAGGCGATGATGATATCCGGCTTCTCGCCGGCCAACTCCATCTGCTTGATGGCTTCCTGGCCGATGACGGACTGGTGCATGCAGACGTGGTTGAGCACGCTGCCGAGCGAATACTTGGTGTGGGGCGTGTGCAGCGTGTCCTCGATGGCCTCGCTGATGGCGATGCCGAGGCTGCCGGCGCAATGCGGATCCTGGGCGAGCACCTTGCGGCCGTACTCGGTCTGATCGCTCGGGCTGGGAAACACGGTGGCGCCCCAGGTCTGCATCATCAGTTTGCGGTAGGGTTTCTGGGTGAAGCTGACCTTGACCATGTATACGCGGCACTCGAGGCCGAACAACTGGCAGGCGAGGGCCAGCGCGGAACCCCACTGGCCGGCGCCGGTTTCCGTGGCCAGGCGCTGGGTGCCCGCCTGCTTGTTGTAGTACGCCTGCGCCACGGCGGTGTTGGGCTTGTGGCTGCCGGCGGGGCTGACACCTTCGTACTTGTAATAAATATGCGCCGGCGTCTGCAGCGCCTTTTCCAGCCGGACGGCGCGCAGCAGCGGGGTGGGGCGCCACAGGGCCAGGATCTCGCGCACCGGCGCGGGGATCTCGATGTAGCGCTCCGGGCTCATTTCCTGCATCACGAGGTTCTCGGGGAAAATGGCCGTCATATCCTGCAAGGTCACCGGCTGCTTGGTGCCCGGGTGCAGCGGCGGCGGCAGGGGTTCGGGCAGGTCGGCCTGGATGTTGTACCAATGCGTAGGCAGTTCCGCCTGGGTCAGGCCGAAATGGATGGGTCGCGTCATATGCCTCTCCTGGTTAATGGACGTTGGCGAAATCTAGCGAATGGCGCGGGATGCGTCAAATCCGATTTTTACGCCTGGTGACGGCCGTTTGTTGCGAAAGTGCCGCTGTCGCACCTAACCATAAACCTTCCGGCCGGATGGTTTATGGTTAGGTGCTTGCAACGGCCGGCCTGGAATTTAAGCCTGGAATTTGAGGTTCGACTTTTTATAGGGGTTATGCGAACGTATCGCATCATGATTTCGCTGCGCAAACTACTGGGGTACGACGACAAATTTTTTGACCTGCTCGAGGCCAGCGCGATTGAGGCGCGCAGCAGCGTCCAACTGCTGGTGGACTTGCTGCGCGATTCCAAGCAGTGCCCGACGCTCGAGGCCTTTATCGTGACCCGGCGCAAGGACAAGCGCATCACGGAGAACATCACGGAGGAGCTGTGCCGGACCTTCGTCACGCCGCTGGAGCGCGAGGACATCGAGGAGCTCTCGTTTGCCCTCTACAAAATCCCCAAGACGGCGGAAAAGTTCAGCGAAAAATTCCTGTTGTGCCGCAAATCGCTGCAGGACGTGGATTTTTCCCGGCAGATCAACCTGCTCGAAAAGGCGGTGCAGACGGTCGTGGAGATGGTGCAGAAGCTGCGACAGCGCAAACATCTCGAATCGATGAAGGAGCAGATCGGCCAGCTGCATTACCTGGAGGGCGAGGCCGACAAGCTGATGCTGGAGCTGGTCCGCGAGTTGTACAGCGGCAAACACGAGCCGTTGCAGGTCATCATCACCATGGATCTCTATGAAACGCTGGAGAAGATCATTGACCGCTGCCGCGACGCGGGCAACGTCATTTTCCAGATCGTGCTGAAATATTCCTAGGCCGGTGCGTTCATGTTTTTCATCCTGAGCGTCATCCTGGTCGCGCTGGCCTTCGAGTACATCAACGGCTTTCACGATTCCGCCAACTCGATCGCCACGGTCGTCTCGACGAAGGTGCTCACGCCCCGGCAGGCGGTGAGCATGGCCGCCGTGTTCAACCTGATGGGCGCGCTCTGGGGCGTTTCGGTCGCCACGACCATCGGCAAGGGGTTGGTGGACACGCAGTTTGTCACCGTGCAGACCATCTTCTGCGCGTTGATCGGCGCGATTGTCTGGAACCTGCTGACGTGGTACCTGGGCCTGCCCTCGAGCTCCAGTCACGCGCTCATCGGCGGGTTATGCGGGGCGACGCTGGCGTCGGCGCACGGGCAGTGGTCGGTGATTCACTGGAGCGTGGTGAACCCGGTGACGCACCATGTGGAAGGGCTCTGGCCCAAGGTGATCGTGCCCATGTTTATTTCGCCAACCGCCGGCATCATCGGTGGCTTTCTGCTGATGTCCTTCCTGTTGATCGTGCTGCGCCGATTGACGCCGCGTGTCATCAACGCCGTATTCGGCAAACTCCAACTGGTCAGCGCCTCCTTCATGGGTTTGAGCCACGGCACCAACGATGCGCAGAAAACGATGGGCATCATTGCGCTCGTGCTCTATACCGCCACCCAGCAGGGGACTTTTGCGGGCTTGCCGGCCGGGCTGCATTTCCTGCGGACACCGGAGTTCAAGGTGGTTTTTTGGATCAAAATAGCCTGCGCCTTGACCATGGCCGCCGGTACGGCCGCCGGCGGTTGGCGCATCATCAAAACCCTCGGTCACAAGATGGTTAAATTGCAGCCGATTCACGGTTTCGCTGCCGAAACCACGGCGGCCACCATCATTTCCATCGCCAGCCATTGGGGCATCCCCCTTTCGACCACGCATGTCATCTCCACCTCGATCATGGGCGTCGGCGCCACCAAGCGCCTCAGCGCGGTCAAATGGGGCATTGTCGGCAAAATGGTTTGGGCGTGGGTGCTGACCATCCCCGCGACCGCCCTGATGGCCTACTGGCTGCAGCAATTATTGCTGCGCTGTTCGCCGGGCGGATGAACGGCCCGCGGGTTCCCCCATTGGTCTTGGAAAATCGTCACCGTGCCATCCGTTCAGGGCCTTGATTTGAACGCTACGCTGCGTTACGGGGCTTATCCGTTGTATATGCGCTTGTTATGTGTCGCCCAGCCGACACAGGGCGGCCATCACCCCGCAGCGAGCTTGCGCCAGGCCCGCTGGAATTCGCGGCGGCTCTTTTTCTGCTGACGGTTCAACGCCTCGGCCAGGGCGGGCGGGCACGGCACGCGGTGTTGGCGCAGACCGGCCCGCAGGTTGCTGCTGTCGTGTAAGGCCCCGAGGGCGTCTTGCACGGCTTTATGGCGCCGGGCGAGTGCGCGCCAGCGTTTGGCCTCGGCAGCGGAATCCTCCGTCACCATGCTGAAAAACTCCGCGAGATAGCGGGCACGCCGGCAGACCAGGCGCAGCCGATGGGCGGCGGTGAGGCGCCGGGCCACGTCGGCCTGACCGCGTTTGCGGACCTGCGCCAAGGCGTTCCGCCAGGCTTCGGCGGCGGCGCGCGTCAATTTGCGGATGGCTGCTTCCAGCGCCGCGGGTGCTTCCGTTTCGACCAATTGCTGGGTGTCGCGTTTGAGTTCAAAGTAAGTATAGCTGCCCAGGCGTGTGTTCAGGGCCGCCTTCTGCCGGCGTTGGAGCTGCTCCAGTTTTCGCAGCGCCCGGGGAGGGGTCGCCGGCTGCGCATGGAGCAGTTCCAGCCACACGTCCACGTCGCGCGGCGCACTGAGCTGCAAGGTGCAGTCACGCCAGCGCTGGTCCAACTCGTCCGCCCGCGTGGCGGCCAAGGGCGCGCGAAACGCGCGCAGCAACACGCGCAACCGCCGGATGGCCACCCGCAGATCATGCAGGGCGGCAGCGCGCCCGCCGCGCACGGCGTTCTCCACACGAAGAATCAACCGCAGTTGGACGCACAATTCCTGCCGCAAGGCGCGATACAACCTCCGGGCGGGGAAGCGAGGTTTCATGGCGGCGGCGGCGGTGCGGCCGGCCGCTGCGGCTCGAAGACGCGGTCCTGGCCGCGGCGCGCCTGGGCCGCGGCGTCCCGGGCTTGGCGATAAAAGACTTCCTGGGCTCGTATGTTTTTGCGTTTGCCCACGGCCGCGGGGCGTTCATAGACGCCCGCGGCAGTCAGGCGGCGCCCTTGCACGTTGTCGGCCAGGCAGGTTTCGAGCATGCCGATCAGCCGCGCCCGCGCCGCGGCGTCCTCCACCGGCACCAGCAGTTCAACGCGGCGATCCAGGTTGCGCGACATCCAGTCGGCGCTGGAGATGAAGACCTGCGGTTCGCCACCGTTATGGAAGTACAGGATGCGGGCATGTTCGAGGAAACGATCCACCATACCGGTGACGGTGATGTTCTCGCTCAGGCCGGCGACGCCGGGACGCAGGCAGCAGATGCCCCGGATATTGAGTTGGACGGTTACACCGGCCTGGGACGCTTCCACCAGCGCATCCATCATCACGGTATCCACCAGGGAATTCAATTTGAGCATGATGCGTGCTGGCTGGCCCTGCTTCTTGCGTTCGATCTCGTTTTGGATCAATTCCAGCAGGCGTTCGCGCAGGGTAAGCGGCGCGGACTCGATCTTGCGGTAGCGGCTGGGCTGCGCGTAGCCCGTGATGGTGTTAAAAAACTGCGAAACGTCCGCGCCCAAATCCTCGTTGCACGTCAGCAGGCTCACATCGCTGTAAAGCCGCGCGGTCTTTTCGTTGTAATTGCCGGTGCCGAGATGCAGGTAGCGGCGGATGCCGGTGGCTTCGCGGCGCACGATCAGGCAGGCCTTGGCGTGAACCTTCAGCCCGCGCAAGCCGTAGATCACCTGCACGCCGGCGCGTTCCAGGGCGGCGGCCCAGCCGATGTTGCGCGCCTCGTCGAACCGCGCCTTGAGTTCGACCACCGCGGTGACGTGCTTGTCTTTTTCCGCAGCCCGGGCGAGCGCGGCGACGATCGGGCTGTTCTCGCTGGTGCGGTAGAGGATTTGTTTGATGGCCAAGACGTGCGGGTCATCGGCGGCTTCGGTGAGCAGGCGGACCACCGGTTCGAAGCTGTCGTAGGGCTGGACGAGCAGCAAGTCCTTGCGCGCGATGGCGTCGAACATCGGCTCCTGCGGCGCGATATCCGGCGACGGCTGCGGCGGCCAGTCCGCCTCCTGCTGGTCGGGAAACCCGGGCAGCGCGGCGATGCGGAAATACATGGCCAGATCCACCGGACCGGGTACGGGGAACAGATCGCGGTCGTGCAAACCGAGCGCCATTTTGAGGAAGGCCAGCGATTCCGCGTCAATGGCCTGGCTGACTTCCAGGCGGATGCAGGCGCTCTGCCGGCGCTCGGTGAGCACCTCCTTCATGCCCGCCAACAGGTCGCCCGCGAGGTCTTCGCGGATGCTCAAATCCGCGTTGCGCGTCAGGCGGAACGGAACGCTGGCCGTGATCGTCTGGCCGGGGAACAGTCGTGCCAGATGGGCGCTGACGACGTCCTCCAGCAGGACATACTGGTAACCTTGCGCCGCTGGCAGCGTGAGAAAACGCGGCAGCGCCTTGGGCAGCACGACCACGGCGTAGCGGGGCAGTCCGTCGGTGCCCGGCGCCGGCGGTAGCCGCACGAACAGGTTGAGGCTCAGGCCCGGCAACAGCGGAAACACTTCCTCCGGATCGATCGCCATCGGCGTGATGACCGGAAAGATTTCATGCTCAAACAGTCGTTCGACGTAGGCGGCCTGCTCCGGCGAGAGTTGCGCCAGGCCCAACCGTTGCAGCCCCGCCGCCGCCAGTTTCGGCTCCAGTTCCTTCAGCAGGCAGTCATATTGCGCGGCAACCATCGCGTGCATCGCCGTACCGATGGCGTCCAACTGTTCGCCGGCGCTCAAGCCCGCCGGATCCTTTTCGGTAGCCCCTTGCGCGGCGAGTTGTTGCAAGCCGCCGACGCGGACCATGCAGAATTCGTCAAGATTCGAACCGGTGATCGCGAGAAACTTGAGCCGGCTCAGCAGCGGACGCTCCGGATTGCGCGCCTCATCCAGCACCCGCTGGTTGAAGCGCAACCAGCTCAGTTCGCGGTTGAAATAAAGGTGCGTTTTTTTGCCCATACCCTGGCCGTTCTTATCCCAGCGTTGGAAAACCGGGGCGTTTGTTTCCCCAAGGTTTAAAACACCGCGTCATAAAGTCCCCCGCTCGCCGTTGCCATCGGTGCGCGCCTCGCGCAGCACGACGGTCAGGCCATACATCTCCTCGAACAAATTGCCCTTCTCGCGCATGGCCAGCCGCTCGAGCGTCAGGTCCTCGACATGGGCGACATTGATGATGAACCGGCCCGGCTCACGCGTGCAGGTGAAATCGCGCGCGTGCTGGACGTGATTGCGGTCGAGCGCGTCGGCGACACGCAGGAGCGCGGCCATTTTGGAGACGGCGATGCGGCTGTCGCGATCCAGCGCCGCATATTCCGGATGCGCCGCGGGGTTGGGTACGGCCCGGCGGTGGTAACGGGCGACCAGCGCAATGACGGCGATGTCCTCGCGGGTCAAGCCGAACAAGTCGCTGTTGGCGATCAGATACTGCGAGTGCTTGTGATGGCTGCGGTTGCTGACAAAGCCGCCGATCTCGTGCAGCAGCGCCGCGGCCTGGAGCAGGATCAGATGGCGGCGCTCCATGCGGTGCTCCGGCTGCAGTTCGGCAAACAGGCGGGTGGACAGCGCAGCGACGTGGCGGACGTGGGCCTCATCCGCATGGTATTTCCGGGCCAGCGCCAGGGCCGCGTCCAGCACCTGCTCGGCAAAGGTGCCGCTCCACAGGTCGCGCACCATCATTTCCCGCAGGAGGCCGTCGCGCAGGGACGTGCGTGGCACCAGGATCTGTTCGACCTGGAACGCGCGGGCCAGCAGCAAGTAGGCCAGCAGCGCCGGGCCAACGGTTTCGGCGTCTTGATAGGGCAGCTTGAAGCGGCGCACCAAACGGTCCGTGCTCAACGGCACGATTTTCTCAACCAGGGCGGCAAAAGCCTTGATGTCCAAGCGCACCAGCGGCGCCAGCTTCCAGTCGGCGCCGAGCTGCGCGGCGATGAACCGCGCATCGCCGGACATGGCGATGAAGCGCAGGTCCTTGACGGGTGGCATGCTGCGCCGGATAAACTCAACGGTGCGCTCGATATGTTGCGTGAGGATCGAGCGGACACGCTCGCTGGGCGCGCGATAGGTTTCCAGCGACTCGCGCATCCGCAACGCGCCGAGCCGGTAGGAGTCGGCGAAGCTGACGCGGCCCTGCTGGACCAGTACCACCTCCGTACTGCCGCCGCCGACTTCGATGACCAAGGCGTCACCCTCCCGCAAGCCCGGTTCCTCAGCCGCTAGGCCCTGGAACGCCAGGTAGGTCAGACGATTCTCCTCGGCTTCGTCAATGACCCGCACAACCAGGCCCGTCGCGGTATACACGCGGTCGAGCAACGTGTCGCGGTTAAGCGCCTCGCGCACGGCGCTGGTGGCGACCGCGAGGATCTGATCGGATCGGGTGATGCCGTATTCCTGCATGACGCGGTGGTAGCCGCGAAAAATATCCACACATTGCTGGATCGTCGCTTGCTGGAGGCGGCCGCGGGTGAAGCTGTCCTTGCCCAGCGGCACCGCCTGCTGGAGCGCATCCAGCGAACGCACGACGCCGGATTCCTGGATTTCCGCGAGCTGCATCCGGATCGCCGTCGTGCCGACGTCAATCACGGCCACCGGGCGCGCGGCGGCGGCGGGCGCCGCGGGCGGTGTTTCGACGCGCCGCGATTTGTCCACATTGGACGATCCTGTATTTTCGGATTTGCTCATGAGCCCATCGCCCCATGAGCTTAGCCAAATGCCGGGTGTGAAACAAGCGATGATACCGTTCGTTATTTGTTAGCGCCAAAGCTATGGCCGGGCTGGGCGGGCGTTTGGTGGCCGGCGGTATTTTTGCGATTCGCCGGTTGCCAATGAGCGCGGCAGAGGATAAAATAGTTGCGGCATGGATAGTACTTTCCGTGCCGGGGAGAACCATCATGGCGCGCAAAACCAAGTCACCGTGCATAGGCCTGCTCACCTCCGGCGGAGATTGTCCCGGTCTCAATGCGGCGATCCGCGCGGTCGCCAAGGCCGCCATGCACGAGTATGGCATGAAAGTTGTGGGCTTTCTCGACGGTTTCCGCGGCTTGGTGGAAAACCGGGCCATGGTGTTGGATCCGGCGGCGGTCCGCGGCATTTTGACGCACGGCGGCACGATTCTCGGCACCAGTCGCGTGAAGATCCACAAAATGCCCATGGGCGGGAAGGAAATGGATATGACCGCCGTGGCGGCGGAGAACCTGCGGCGGCACCAGGTGGACTGCCTCGTCTGCCTCGGCGGCGGCGGCACGCTCAAGAATGCCTTGCGGCTGCATCAGGCCACCGGCGTAAACGTGATGACCCTGCCGAAGACGATTGACAACGATGTCTATGGGACGGACGTTTCCTTCGGCTTCGACACGGCGCTCGCCATCGCCACCGAGGCCATTGACCGCCTGCATACGACCGCCACGAGCCATCACCGGATGATCGTCTGCGAGATCATGGGCCATAACGCCGGCTGGCTGACGCTCGGCGCGGGTATTGCCGGGGGCGCGGATGTCATTCTCATTCCGGAGATCCCCTACAGCCTCGAAGTCGTGGCCGACTATCTCATCGAACGCCGCCGTGGAGGTAGCCGTTTTTCCATTATCGGCGTGGCCGAAGGAGCCCATTCCGACATGGAGGTCAAGGCTTTCACCCAGGAGGCCAAAGCCGGAAAAAAGAAAAAAATGGGCAAAGGCAGCAAGCGCCGCGACCGCACGAGCGACGACGAATACGCCAACGAGTTCTTAGCGGCCGAGACCCTGGTGAAGCGGCGTATCAACAATCAAATTCTCAGCTACCACACCGTGCAGGAGCCGATGGCCAGCCGTCTGGCACGGCAACTCCAGCAACTTACCGGCACCGAGGCGCGCGTCACGTCGCTCGGCCATGTCCAGCGCGGCGGCATCCCGACGCCGACCGACCGCCTGCTGTGCAGCCGCCTCGGCACCCGGGCGGCGGAGTTGCTGGCGGAAGGAACGTACAACGTCATGGTTGCCGTCCGCGGCGAGGAATGCCTGCCGGTGCCTATCGAAGAAGTCGCCGGCATCCTTAAAACCGTGCCGTTGGATCATCCCATGATCCAGACGGCGCGTCTCCTCGACACCTGCCTGGGCGACCGCTGATTTTCCGGCTTACGGTATCACTTTGAATACCTGGTCATGTTCGCGGACGTGCGCCGGCACCCGGAGCCCGACGGCGTCGCCGACCCGCGCTTCGCGCACATCCACATGATTGACCTGCATGGAGTCCACCCGCGTCGTGACATCGGATGTATGCCCCTTGATGTGGATCGTGTCGCCCACGGTCAGCGTGCCGCTGACGATCTGGACCGCCGCGACGTTGATGTGCCCGAAATAATGCGTCACCTTTCCAATCTCGATTTCCGCCATGGTCCACCTCCGATCGTGGCTGACAGACTAAGCCTACCGGCGCGATGAGGCAAGTGTGAAATCCCTGGCTTGGGGGCGCAAGGCAGTTCTGCGGGGATGAGGGGCGGTGTCGAGATTATATTTGGAGTGCGGCGGCTTGACGCCGCTTTGACTTTCGGTGCTCTGATTATAAAGAAAAGCGCTGTCAAGCCAGCGCACTCCAAAGCGTCGCGTTGCGACGCGATGAATAACCGGATAATATTCGGCTGACCTT
>CAIQIC010000379.1 GCA_903871765.1 uncultured Lentisphaerota bacterium | reverse complement strand
TCGGTCCAGGCGCGCTGGCCCTGGAAGCCGCCGAGGATGGCGTTGTGGCCGAGGGCTTCCTCGCCGAAGTGCCTGGCGAGCGCCGGGTTGCCGATCATCAGGTCGCGGGCGATCATGGTCATTTTGACGACCGTGCCCCACCACTGCTCCTTCTGGGCGGCGGTGCGCTGCTTGGCGGGCGGATTGAAGTCGGTGCCTTCCTTGCAGTTCTGCTTGACCCAGGCGAGGGCGCGCTTGAACTCGGCCTGGCCGAAGATGTTCTCCTCGATGCGGCGCGTGATCTCGCTCATGTCCACGGCCTCGACGCGCATGCCGAGGTAGCTCTCGAAGAACGGCTGGTCCACGATCGAGCCGGCGATGCCCATTGAGGCGCCGCCGAGCGAGAGGTAGGACTTGCCGCGCATGATCGCGGCGGCGAGGCCGGCCTTGGCGAAACGCAGGAGCTTGGCCTGCACGTCGGCGGGGATGGTTTCGTCGCCGCGGTCCTGGACGTCGCGGCCATAGATGCCGAACGCGGGCAGGCCCTTCTGGTTGTGGCCGGCCAGCGCGGCGGCCAGATAAACCGCGCCGGGGCGCTCGGTGCCGTTGAAGCCCCAGACCGCCTTGGGCATCAGCGGATCCATGTCCATCGTTTCGCTGCCGTAGCACCAGCACGGCGTCACGGTCAGCGACACGCCGACGCCTTCCCGGCGGAACTGGTCCGCGCAGGCCGCGGCCTCGGCGACGCCGCCGATGCACGAGTTGGCGATGACGCACTCGACCGGCGCGCCGTTCGGATAGCGCAGGCGGGCGGAGAGAAATTTGGCCGCGCGCTGCGCCATCGCCATCACCTGGCCTTCGAGCGATTCGCGGACGCCGTTGCGGCGGCCGTCAATCGTCGGGCGGATGCCGATTTTGGGTAACGTGCCGATCAGGGAGGACCGGTTCTTTGTGCTCATGCTGCGTTCCTTTACTCGGCGGGCCCTGTTCAGCCACGCCCTTGTTCCATGGCCGCTCCGCGGCGGACGCGCGCCCGCCGCGACTAGCGTGCTAACGAGGTTAAGTTAGCGCATGGCCCCGGCCGTGGCAAGAGCCGAATGCGATCGGAACTTTTGATTTCCCCTGCGCCGTTTTTTTTGGTTAAATGGGCCTCACTGAGGCGGGCGACGAACGCCGCGCAACGCAAGGGGCAGACAACCGGACAACCCATAAGGAGAACGAGATGTCGAAGGCTAGAACGATTGAACAGGCCTACAAATTGGCCCGCGAGCAATATGCCGCGCTCGGCGTGGATACCGAGCAGGCCCTGAAAACCCTCCGGCGCGTGCCCGTGTCCCTGCACTGCTGGCAGGGCGACGACGTTGGCGGCTTCGAGAAATTCGGCACGGAACTCGGCGGCGGCCTCGCGGCCACCGGCAACTATCCGGGCAAGGCCCGCACGCCGGCGGAGTTGCGCGCCGACGCGGAAAAGGCCTTTTCCCTGATCCCCGGCCGGCACCGCTTCAGCCTCCACGCCTTCTACGGCGAGTTTGGCGGCAAGCTGGTGGACCGCAACGAAATCGGCCCCGAACATTTCAAGGGCTGGATTGACTGGGCCAAGCGGCTCGGCCTCGGGCTGGACTTCAACCCGACCTTCTTCTCGCACGCGAAGGCCGCGGACAACTTCACCCTCTCCAACGCCGACAAGGGCATCCGCAAGTTCTGGATCGAGCACGGCATCGCCTGCCGCCAGATCGGCGCGGCGATGGGCAAGGCGCTCGGCAAGACCTGCGTGACCAACGTCTGGATCCCCGACGGCATGAAGGACACGCCCGTGGACCGCGTCGGCCCGCGCGACCGCCTGACCGATTCGCTCGACACGATGTTCAAGGTGCCGGTGAACCCGAAGCACAACCTCGATTCCGTTGAAGGCAAGCTGTTCGGCATCGGCTGCGAGAGCTACACCGTCGGCTCGCACGAGTACTACCTCGGCTACGCCATCTCGCGGAAGACGCTCTTCACGCTCGACACCGGGCACTATCACCCGACCGAGACGATCACCGACAAGCTCAGCAGCGTGTTCCAGTTCCTGCCGGAAATCCTGCTGCACGTCAGCCGGGGCGTCCGTTGGGACAGCGACCACGTCGTCGTGCTGAGCAACGAGCTGGAGGAGATCGGGCAGGAGCTCGTGCGCGGCCATTTCCTCGGCCGCACGCACATCGGCCTGGACTACTTCGACGCCAGCATCAACCGCGTCGCCGCGTGGGTCATCGGCACGCGCAACATGCTCAAGGCGCTGCTCAAGGCCATGGTCGAGCCAACGCCGACGCTGCGCCAGGCCGAGGCCGCCGGCGATTACACCACGCGCCTCGCGCTGCTCGAAGAAGCCCGCACGCTGCCGCTGGGCGCGGTGTGGGATTACTACTGCCAGCAGCAGGGCGTACCGGTGGGCGCGGCCTGGCTGGCCGAAGTGAAAGCGTACGAGCGCGGCGTGCTGGCCACGCGGAAATAAAGGAGGCGGTTATGGATCCGGCAACCACCACCAATCCCGTCCTGGGCGTGCTGATTTTCGCGCTGGGCGGTCTGGCCGGGGCGGTGTTCTACCTGCCCTTCAAGCGCGTGAAGAACTGGGCGTGGGAGAGCTACTGGCTCGTCTATGCCCTGTTCGGCTTGCTCATCGTGCCACTGGCCTTGGCCTTCAGCACCGCGCCGAACCTGGTCGCGGTGCTCAAGCAGTCGCCGTCGTCCATCCTGGTCTATTGCTGCCTGTGCGGCGCCATGTGGGGGGTGGGCGGTCTGACGTGGGGCCTGATGATCCGTTACCTGGGGGTGGGGCTGGGGCTGGCCATCGGCTGCGGTTTGTGTTCGGCCACCGGCACGCTGCTGCCGCCCATCATCAAGCCCTTGTTCCAGAAGCTCGTGGGTGCCGGGGATCAAAGCGCGGCCCTGTGGGATCAGATCCGGACCGGCGTGTCGGCGCTCTACGGAACGCCTTCCACGAATATGACGCTGGTGGGCGTGCTGCTCTCGCTGGTGGGTATCGTGCTTGTGGGCATGGCCGGCATGTCCAAGGAAAACGAGTTGCCGGACGAGGCCAAGAAGAAAGCGGTCGCGGAATATAACTTCAAGAAAGGCATCCTCGTGGCCATGTTTTCCGGCATCATGAGCGCGGGGATGAGCTTCGGGCTCCAGGGCGGCAGCGAGATTCAGAAACTGGCCCAAAGCGTGACGCCGATCACCTCGGCGACGTGGGCGGGCATGCCGGTGCTGGTCGTCGTGCTGTTCGGCGGCTTCCTGGTCAACTTCCTGTGGTGCCTGTTCCTCAACCTGAAGAACAAGACCACCAGCGACTACGTCAAGGCCAACACGCCGCTGCTGGGCAACCTGGTCTTTGCCGGCCTGGCGGGCGCCATCTGGTGCTCGCAGTTCATCTGTTTCAAGACCGGCGAGCCGGCGATGGGCAAGACCGCGTATGTAGGGTGGGCGGTGCTCATGGCCAGCGCCATCCTGTTCAGTGCGGTGCTGGGTTTGATTCTCGGCGAATGGAAGGGCACCAGCAGTCGGACGCGCTCCTTCCTCGCGTTGGGCCTGGTGCTGCTGATCTCGTCCGCCGTCGTGGCGGGCTACAGCGGCTCTCTCGACCAGAACAAGGCGCCGCCGGTCCCCGCTGCCGAGAAAAGCACCTGACGCGCACGCCCGGCGACAGGGCGCTGTTGGCGAGGCCGTTCTCCGGAGCCGTGGCGAAGGAGGACGCCCTCGTCCTGTTTTCCGTCGGTTGGAATCGAAAGGACGATGGCGGGCAAGTGGTGTAGATTGAGTATAGCGAAGGCTACAAACGCCCGGATGACAAGGCCGGCGACTGGGTCTGGCGTTCGCCGCCGGTGGAGCGGAATCGGTAACGATTCCGGTTTGTGCTAAGGATGATGCCGTAGAAGGCGCCGGAATGTTTACACATTCCGCTCCGAAGCGGTGGAGCGGAATCGGTCACGATTCCGGTGTATGCCCGCGGGTGCTGCTGCGGAAGGCGTCGGAATGCTGACGCCTTCCGCTCCGAGGCACCGGGGAATCGGTAACGATTCCGGTGCTGCAAAAGGAACGCCCATGAAAAAGCTGCTGAAAGTGGTGCTGTGGCTGGTGGGCGGGCTGGTCGCGCTGGTGGTGCTGTTCCACGCCGAGGAGTACCTCCGCGGCCGTTATCTGTGGGAACGTCACCTGCGCGAACTCGCCGCCCAAGGCGACACCCTGGACATCCGGAAGCTGGTCCCGCCGCCGATCCCCGACGACCAAAACATGGCCGCCGCGCCGATCTTTGCGGAATTGTATGCGACCAATCGCCCCGATGAAACCCGGCTGGGGAAGGTGAAGCTACCCGACGTAAAAGCGCAGGCCGGTGGAAGCTGGCTGGGCGGTCAAAAGCTGGATCTAAGTCCGTGGCGGGCGGCCTTCTCGAACGACAACCTTTTGGCCGCCCTGGCGAACTACGCGCCCGTCCTTCAGGAGGTGGAAGCCGCCGCGCAGCGACCGCAAGCCCGCTTCAATGTCCGCTATGAAGATGGTCCGGGTGCCTTTTCCCCGCATATCGGTTCCCTGCTCAAGCTGGCCAAAGTGTATCGCATCAAGACGCTGGTCGAACTGGCGGCGGGACACGCCGATGCAGCGCTGGGAGACGTCCGCCTGACGCTCCGGCTGGCCAAAGCCATGGAAGATGAACCCTCGCTGATTTCCATCCTGGTGCGTGCTTCCATGATTCAACTGGCTATCCAACCGATGTGGGAGGGTATGGCCCAGCATCGCTGGAAGCGGGAACACCTTTTGCTGCTCCAGCAGGATTTTGCCAATGCCAATCTCTTAAAGCAAATGGATCTGGTACTGCAGGGTAAACGATGCGGGATCCTTTGGTGGCAGGGTGAGCTGTTAAGTGATCTTGGCGCATGTTTGGGGCCGGTCAGTTTGACTCACGTTAATCGAGAGCCGTTGGCGTTCTTAATCCCCAAAGGCTGGATCTATATCAATTGCCTTAACACGGACCTCAGCTACCAGCAATATGTTCTACCCGCCTTGGATAGCCGGGCGCAGCGCATCCATCCGGATCGTCTGGAAAATGAAACAAATATCGATATCAGAATCAATAGTAGTTTCATCCCTTATCACTATATGGAAGCCGTACTTCTGCCTGAATGCCCTCGGGATATAGAAAAGATTGCCTTTGCGCAGACCGCGGTGCAGCAGGCCGCGACGGCGTGTGCGTTGGAGCGCTACCGGCTGGCGCATGGGCGCTATCCGGACACGCTCGCGGCGCTGGTGCCGCAGTACCTCGCGGCGGTACCCAACGATGTGATGGACGGCCAGCCGCTGCGCTATCGCTTGGAGGGCGCGGACGGCTTCATCCTGTATTCCATCGGCTGGAACATGAAGGACGATGGCGGGCAGGTGGCGTGGATCGAGCCGACTTCCGCGAACGACAATCCGCGGCTGGATGACAAGGCCGGCGACTGGGTCTGGCGCTCGCAGCCGGTGGCGCAGTGATGCCGGTATCGTTCCGGTTGTAGGCCGGGTCTCTGACTCGGCGTTCAGGCTGGACGGCAAAGGCTGGCGATGGGATCTGGCGCTCGCAGCCGGCGGAGCGGAATCGGTAACGATTCCGGTTTGTGCTGAGGATGATGCCGCAGACGGCGCCGGAATGTTTACCCGGCTTTGCGAGGACGCTTGGCCGTGGCAAGCACATTCCGCTCCGAGGCGGGGGAGCGGAATCGGTGACGATTCCGTTAGTGCTGAGGGTGATACCGCAGAAGGCACCGGAATGTTTACACATTCCGCTCCGAGGCGGAGGAGCGGAATCGGTGACGATTCCGGCGCTGAG
>CAIQIC010000378.1 GCA_903871765.1 uncultured Lentisphaerota bacterium | reverse complement strand
GATGGCAACCCGAAGCCTTGGTCCAGTCCGCGGAATTTCCATTTCACCGTTTGATCGTCAATTCGATGACGGTATCCAGCGCAGACCACGGCTCGCCTTCGGGCAGGGTCAGACGCAGCACATCTCCTTGCGCGGCCATCGTCACCTTACGCTTGCTCAGGTACATGCGCGCCGATGAAAACGACTCCGTCGGCTTGGGCAGGGCGATGAACCGGCCCTCCGGAGCTTTGAGCACATGGACGTATTCTTGTTTGTTGTCCCAGCTGCGGGCGGCGACGAAGGCCGGGGCTTTCGACCAGTCGGTGGCCGACGGCAGCCGCCAGTTCCGGCTCGGCAGGACGCTGCAAATCGTCGGCCGCACCGGGGCGATCAGCTTGCCAAGCGCCTGCATCACCTCGAGGGGCTGGTTGTTTGCCCCCCACGTCTTGCCGTCGGCCAGGGGCGACAGGGCCCAGCTCATGCCGCCGGGCGCGCCCGTGCCGACCATGAGCAACAGAAAGCGGTACATGTCGTCCGGGGTTATGGATATGGTCGTGTTGGGATTGTTGTTCCACCAGTCCCCGCCCAGATACCAGGTCAGGTTATCCTTTGTTGCCACCATCCCGTGCAGCGACCCCATCCGGCCGCCCTCGCCCGATAAGAAATCAATGAACTTCGCGTCATAGTTGTTCGACAGGATGATGGCCCCGGGAAATTTCGCCAGGACGGTCTTGCGCAGCCGCGGCATGTCCAGCGGCCCGCCATTATGCCACCAACTGTCCCACCAGTATCCGAGCACATTCGGCTGCTGGCCATAACGCGCCGTCAGCTCGGCAAACACCTCGTTGATGAAATTGTTGTATTTCCTGTTCCCGTCCCTGGCCCTGTCCGAGAAACCAACCCGGGCCTGCTCCTCCGGGGTCAGATCGTGCCCGTCGTTGGGATGGGCATAGATCACCAGCTTGATGTTCTTCTTCAGGAGCGCCGCGGCGATCTCGCCGACCAGATCGCGCTTGGCGGTGTGGCCGGGCAGCCATTTCTCCAGCGCCTGGTTCGGCCCCACAAAGTACATGGATTTATGCCAGGCGGTGAAATAGACATACTCGACGCCGATGCTCGCCATTTGATCGGCAAAGGTTTGCACATCGAACGCCGCGGCGAACTCGTCGAGGGTGGCGATCTTATGACCGGGCGGTGAGGCGGTCACGCCGTAGGTTTGGGTAATGAAGATGCCGTATTTCATCTGGCGGAAGGCGACGGCGTTGGGTCGCAGATCCACGGGCCCCGCCGATTGCGGGTTGGCGATGATCGGCCGGCTCGACAGGGTGAGCAAAATCACCGCCAGCCACTTCCACGCGAGACTCGCCGACCGTCCGGAAACAGGCCGGTGGGAAACCATCCGCCGTCCCACAGGAGCGGCGGCCATGGGCCGCCAAGGCCCAGGTTGGGATGTAAGTCCGTTCAGAACCACAGCGAAGTTCATACCATATTCCCTCCTGGATGTTCACCGCCGTTGCGCGCGGCGCCCCGCCCGCAACGGCAGGGGCACAACCCACCTGCCCCCCGTACTCCCCGACCGGGCGCGCCGCAGCCGACGTCAATAGAACGTGGCCAGGGGATAGGGGCTATGATTACGATCCATCATTTGGCTCCGTTTGCGGGCTTCGACCCGGCCACCGACAAACAGGACGTTGACGTCGTACAGCTTTCCCCTCCAAATATGGTTGCCAGCGTTATCCAAGGCGGGGGAGTCTGACGACATAGGAAAAGATCCACTTACTCCAACCGTGACGCCGTCCGTCATGATCGGGCATTTAGCTGAATCGTAGACTTTAGTTACGTATTCTTCCGAGCCGATCACGCCGTCGCCGTTGATATCAAACTTGGGAAACCCACTGGGGACGATGGGGGTCGTACGAAATAACCAGACAATGTAGCTGAACGAGCCCCAGTCGGCCGCGCCCCACTGCCCCAAGGTCTGGGTCTGCGCCTCCGTGGAGTTGTCGAACGGACAAAAGTACATGGAGCGTGATTTAATGCCGTAGGGGGCCAGGAGTGTGTTGGTTCCGGTCAGATCTTTTGAAAAAAAACCACTGCCGATGTCCCACGTGCAGCCGCTTTGAGCGCCCGTGTTATCGAACCGCGGCAGAAACCCATCGTGTTCCGCCGCATACAAGGTGCAGGCGATGCCCCACTGGCGCAAGTTCGACGCGCACTGCAGGCACTGCGTCCGGAACCGTATCCACGACATCGAAGGCACCAGCAGCGCCAGCAGGATGACGATGATCCCTATCACCACCAGCAATTCCATCAGCGTAAAGCCCGCTCTGCTTTGCCGCCCCCCACACCGCATGTTAGCGTGCCGCATATGGTTTCCTGCAGGTCCGCGATGCAACCAGTCATCGTGGCCCACCTCCCCCCGCCAGGACGATGGGCCGATGGTGCGGCGCACGGCCGTGCCCCCCCCCCACCCCTGGCTGCCGATTCGCATAGCCGCCTGCACCAACCGCGTAACAGCCCCTGCTCGCTTCATTGGATGATGAAAATACTCCGCGATAAAACGAATCTGCGCAAGCGGCACATGGCGACATTTCTTACATTTTAGGCGACAATTATTACACAGGCGCGCCGCAGCTGATTCTGATTAAAGCAGCGCAGCATTGAACCACAGTGGTTCACAGAGGTAGGAGGAGGTCGCGGAGGTCTCGCAGGCGAGCGCGGCGCGCGCGGCGGGGCTAACGCGCAGGCCGACCGCCTTGGAATCTGCGACCTCCGCGGTCCTCTGCGGCCTCCGTCGCTCATAATGCGCATATTATTGCAGCCCAAATATATATGTCAATACAAGACCAGCGGTAATTGGTGCCGGAAGCGGAGAAGCGGTAATCATCCAGCTCCAGCCCCCCCACGGAAGCGCCATTTCACGGGACCGATCCTTCGAAGGAAAACGCCCACAAAAAAGAGGCCGGGAGCGCGATCTCCCGGCCTCTTTTTCCGTCTTCGACCTTCAGCCTG
>CAIQIC010000377.1 GCA_903871765.1 uncultured Lentisphaerota bacterium | reverse complement strand
TCGCGGCCGGTGCGGCCGGGGATGTTGTAGAGGATCGTTGGCAAGCCGAGGTCGGCCACGGCGGTGAAATGCCGGAGCAGGCCGGTCTGGCTCGGCCGGTTGTAATAGGGCGTCACCTGCAGCGTCGCGTCGGCGCCCGCGGCCTGCGCGTGGCGCGTCAGCTCCAGCGCTTCCGTGGTGGAATTGGCGCCGGTGCCGGCGATGACCTTGATCCGTTGCCGGGCCGTCTGCACGCAGACGGCGACCACTCGGTCGTGTTCGTCGTAGTCCAGCGTCGGCGATTCGCCGGTGGTGCCCACCGGCACAATGCCGTCAATCCCGGCGGCGACCTGTTCTTCGATCAGCCCGCGCAGCCGGCCGTAATCCACGATGCCGTTCCGGTCGAACGGCGTCACCAGTGCGGTATAAGCGCCCTGCCACATACATCACCTCGTCCTCAACCCGCCCAGCCCGCCGCCCCGGCGGCGGACGCCCCGGCGGGGCAAAACCGGGGACAGTCTTCCCCATGTCGGGCAAAAAGGCAATGCCGCAGTTGGCAGTTTTTTTGACTTGTATTTGCCCCAGCACGGCCGTTGAATATCCTTGTTTGAAGGGGACGGAATGGGATGAAGAAGCTGAGAATTTATTTGGACACATCGGTCATTGGCGGATGCCTGGACGACGAATTCGCGGACGCCAGCCGAGGCGTACTGGGCTTAGCGAAGAGTGGTAGAGCGATTCTGTTGATCTCGGACATTCTGGTGATTGAATTGCAAAGGGCACCTGTTGCTGTTCAGGGGCTTCTGGAACAGATCCCAGTGGAAAACGTGGAAGCCATACAGGAATCCGCTGAATCCCGCACTTTGCGCGACGCTTATCTCGCCGCCGGTGTCGTAGGCCAGGAGCACAGCAACGATGCTCATCACGTGGCGCTCGCCTCGCTTGCGGGTGCGGATATGATTGTGAGTTGGAACTTCAGGCATATAGTCCATCATGAAAAGATCAGAGCATTCAATGCGGTGAATCTGAGGGAAGGCTATGGGATTTTGGCTATATATTCACCTCTGGAGGTGGTGTGATGAAACAGGTTAAACATTTTGATTGCATGAAAGTGAAGGATGCGATCCAAGCCGCGCTGCGGAAGGAGTACGCGGGGATGACCGATGATCAGCGTCATGCGGCGCTGGAAGAAGAGCTGGCAACGTCGGACTTGCCGGCGGCCCGGCTTTGGCGGAGAATTACCGGACAACACCCAACGGCAGCAGTGGCGGAGAAACGGGGACAGTATGGGAGATAGCGATCAACATTGGTGTAGCACGGCTATGCCTTCTTTTTTTGCATGAACCGCAAGCCCCGACACTTCTGGTCGGATTGAGGGATAAAGGCGTGATGTTAAGTTTGTCGAATGTCGAGACGCTGACCCCGCAACTCTCGTGACCCCGCAACTCTCACAGAGGTTTTACCCAAGGCGCACCGGTCTCAGTCCGCCAGATCCCAAGGAACGGCGCAGACGCGGTCGGAGAGCCACTGGACTTCCTCCACCGGGGCAATGATCAGGCCCTTGGAGGCGCTCTGGCGCGGGTAACTGTCCAGAAAAGCGTGCACCGCCGAACAGTCGCGCCGCCCCAGCGTCGTGGTGCCCTTGATCTCCACGGGATGATAACGCCCGTCGCGCTCCAGCACGACGTCCACTTCCGCGCCGCCGGCGGTCCGCCAATGATGGAAGCCGGCGCCCCCGGGCAGCAGGGCGGCCTGATGGCGCAGTTCCGCGACCACCCTCGTTTCGAACAGCGCCCCGTAAGCCGGATGGCCGGCCAGCGTGGCCGCCGAGGAAAGTTGCAAGGCGTGACACGCGAGCCCGGTGTCCGCCACGTAGCCCTTGGGTTTGGACGAGACGCGCTTGACCAGGTTGGTCCCGAAGGCTGGCACTTCGTACCACTGAAAGGTGCCCTGCAGAATGCGCAGCCACCGTTTCGCCGTCTGCGGCGTGACGCCGATCTCGCGGCCGAGCTGGCTGTGATTGATCTCCTGCGCGGTCAGCGCGCAGAGGAGCCGCAGAAACATTCCGAACTGCTGCCAGTCGGCCAGATCGGCCAAGAGACGCGCGTCGCGCTCGATGTACGTGCGCTGATAGGCATCCCAGAAGTCCGGCAGGAGTTCCGTCTCCAGCAGGGTGGCGCGCGGAAGGGCGCCGCGCCAAAGCATTTCGTAAACCGTACGATCCAAATCAAGCCGGCGGTGCGGGCGGGCCGCGAAGGCGTCGGGATCGGCGAGCCAGGAGGCCAGCCAGGGCGTCGGATCGGCGCGACCGGCCTGTTCCGCCAGGCTGAAACCTTCGAGATCGAGAAAGACGGCGCGGCCAGCCAGGCTCTCGGCGACATGACGCAACACCTGCCACTGCTGCGAACCGGTCAGCACATACTGGCCGTTGGCACCGGCACGCGCATCAACCTGCCGCTTGATGGCGGCCACCAATTCGGGAGCAAATTGAATTTCATCGAGCACCAGCGGTGTGGCGTGTGTGCGCAGAAACAGGTCCGGATCCTGTCGGGCGCCGGCCACATCGCGCGCCGGATCAAACACCACGTACTGCCAGTCTTTCAGGATGTGGCGCACCAAGGTGGTCTTACCGACTTGCCGCGCTCCGCTGACTACAACCACCGGAAAAGCCGCAACGAGCTTCAGCAGTCGGTCGGAAAGATGTCGCACACGATACATACCTTGCAGAATAGCGATCGCATCATCATTCTGCAAGCTGTTTATATAATATTTTTCATCTGGGGTCGGACAACAGGTTCTCGGCTGTCCCTGCGCTGGGCGCATCTCCGTTTTTGCTCACCGATTGTACGTCGGGCATTCCTGCCCGACTTGGCCAGGCAAGCATGCCTGACCTACTGACATTCACACCCCGACCGACATAAAAAAGGAGATGCGCCCTGCCGGCCCATTGAATTAGCTTGCTAAGGGATGGCAGAAGGCTATGATGCCGCTCCCTCGCCGCCGGGACCGGAGGCCTTACTCCCGGCATTTCCCGGAACCGGCGGCGGCAATAGAAGAGGCGGTTATGGCACGGACGATTCCACTGGAACGGATCAGAAACATCGGGATTATGGCGCATATTGACGCGGGCAAGACCACCGTCAGCGAGCGCATTCTCTTTTACTCGGGCAAGACCCATAAGCTCGGCGAGGTGCACGACGGCGCGGCCATCATGGATTGGATGCCCCAGGAGCGCGAGCGCGGCATCACCATCACCTCGGCGGCCACAACCACGATGTGGCGCGACCACCGGATCACGCTGATTGACACCCCGGGGCACGTGGACTTTACCGTGGAGGTGGAGCGCAGCCTGCGCGTGCTGGACGGCGCGATCGCGCTGTTTTGCGCCGTGGGCGGCGTGCAGCCGCAGTCGGAGCAGGTCTGGCACCAGAGCGAGAAGTACAACGTGCCTAAACTGGCGTTTATCAACAAGATGGATCGCACCGGCGCGGACTTCTTCGGCGTGGTGGAGGAGATCCAGAGCGAGTTGGGCGCCAATGCCGTGCCGGTGGTCATTCCCCTCGGCCAGGAGGAGCATTTCCGGGGCCTTATTGATCTGATCACCATGAAGGCCATTCTCTACGACGAGGCCTCCGAGGGCCGCGACTTCAACGAGGTGGATATTCCCGTCGAGAAGCTGGAGAAGGCCCGCAAGTGGCGCGCGAATCTGGTGGAAAAATGCGCGGAGCAGGACGACGCCCTGCTGGAGAAGTTCCTGGAAACCGGCGATCTGTCCATGGAGGAAATCCAGGGCATTCTGCGCAAGGCCACCATTGCCCGGCGCGTGGTGCCAGTGTACTGCGGTGCCGCGTTCAAGAACAAGGGCATCCAGCGGCTGCTCGACGGCGTCATTCACTGCCTGCCGGCGCCCAACGAAATTCCGCCGATCATCTCGGCCCAGGAGGAGGATGTCGACGTCCGCGAGCCCAAGGACGACGCGCCCTTCTCCGCGCTGGCGTTCAAGCTCATGGCCGACAAGCACATCGGCAAGCTGACCTACATCCGCGTCTATTCCGGCACGCTGCGGGCCAGCGACTTGGTGCTCAACAGCACCCAGGACAAGACACAGCGCATCGGCCGGATCCTGCGCATGCATGCCAACCGTCAGGAGCCCATCGAAGCGGCGTATGCCGGCGACATCGTCGCCGTGGTCGGCTTGGGCGAAACCAAGACCGGCGATACGCTCTGCAGCCAGGACCATCCGATCCATCTCATGTCCATCGAATTCCCGACCCCGGTGGTGTCCATCAGCATCGCCCCCGCGACCAAGGTGGACAACGAGCGGCTCGGCGAGGCGCTGCACCGGCTGGCGGACGAGGATCCGACGTTCGTGGTGTCCTTCGATCAGGAGACCAACGAGACCATCATCTCCGGCATGGGCGAGCTGCACCTGGAAATCATCGTGGACCGCTTGAAGCGCGAGTTCAACGTCGCCGCCAGCGTCGGGCGGCCCGAGGTGGCCTACCGCGAGACGGCGACCGTGGCGGTCAAGGGCCAGTACAAGCACGTCAAGCAAAGCGGCGGCCGCGGCCAATATGCGGACGTGTACCTGCAGTTGGAGCCGATGGGTCCGGGCAGCGGTTTCGAATTCGTCAACGACGTGGTCGGCGGCCGCATCCCGACCAACTTCATCCCGGCCGTCGAGAAGGGCGTCATCAAGGCCATGCACCACGGCCCGTTTGCCGGCTATCCCGTGGTGGACATGAAAGTCACGGTGTACGACGGTTCGTATCACGAGGTGGATTCGAACGAATTCGCGTTCCAGGAGGCGGCGCGCGCGGGCTTCAAGCAGTTGTTCCTGAAGGCTCATCCGACGCTGCTCGAGCCGGTGATGTCCGTCGAGGTGGTGACGCCCGAGGAATTCATGGGCCCGGTGACGAGCTCGGTCTGCCAGCGCCGCGGCAAGATCGAAGCCATGGAGAACAAGGGCGCGACGCGCGTCATCACCGGCCTTGTGCCGCTGGGCGAGATGTTCGGCTACGCCAACGCGCTGCGCACGATGAGCCAGGGCCGCGCCTCGTTCACCATGGTCTTCGAGCATTACGAGCCCGTGCCCTTTGCGCTGACCGAGGAGATCGTCAAGCGCCGCCGCGAGCAGAACAAGATCCGCTGAGCGCGGCCGGCCGCCGGCGGCGGAAAACGCTGGCCTTGGGCGCGGTTTTCAGGCAGGGTGGCAGCGATGCAGACGTCCGCGAACCAGGCCAGCGCCGCGGTCCCGTTGCGCTGGGTGGGGCCGGTGAAGCTCATCGGCCCGGAGGTGGTCGCCGAGGTCCGCGTGCCCCTGGCGACCTTCGAGGCGCCGCTCTGGCCCTCGGTCCAGCGCGGCGCGCGGGTCGCGGCCCTGGCGGGCGGCATCCGGGCCGTGGTGGTGGACGACCGCATGACGCGCTCCGTCCTGCTCGAAGCGCCGGACGCCGCCGCGGCCCTGCGCATCGCCGACGCGGCCGCGGGCCGCATGGCGGAGATGCAGTCCGAGGTCGCCGCCACCAGCCGCTTCGCCCGCCTGCTTGCCCTGCACCGCCAGCTCGTCGCCAACCTCCTCTACCTGCGGTTCGAGTTCCAGACCGGCGACGCCGCCGGCCACAACATGGCCACCGCCGCGGCGGAACGGCTGATGGACTGGCTGCTCCGGGAATATCCGGAGCTCCGCTACGTCTCGATTTCCGGCAACTACTGCGCCGACAAGAAGGCGACAGCGGTCAACGGCATCCTGGGGCGGGGCCGGAACGTGATCACGGAGCTCACCGTGCCGCGCGCCCTCTGCGAACGGCATCTCAAGACCACGCCCGAAAAAATCGTGGACCTGAACATCAAGAAGAACCTGCTGGGCACGCTGCTGGCCGGCGGCGTGCGCTCCGCCAACGCGCACTTCGCCAACATGCTGCTGGCGTTTTACCTCGCCACCGGCCAGGACGCGGCCAACATCGTCGAGGGCTCGCAGGGCTTCGTCCACGCCGAGGTTCGCGGCGGCGACCTGTACTTTTCCGCCACGCTGCCGAACCTGATCGTCGGCACGGTCGGCAGCGGTCAGGAGCTGGAGTTTGCGCGGGCGAACCTGGAGCGGCTGGGCTGCCGGGCCGCGCGCGCGCCGGGCGCCAATGCGCGGCGCCTGGCCGTCCTCTGCGCCGCCACGGTGCTCTGCGGCGAGCTGTCGCTGCTCGCGGCGCAAACCAACCCGCACGAGTTGATGCGGGCGCATCTGAAACTGGAACGGAAAAAATGAAGAGCGGCCGGGGGCGTTGCGCGCCCCGGCCCCGGACGCCGGATGGACAACCGACCGCGCAGCACGACCGCATGAACGCCACCACCGACCAGCGCAAGCAGGAGCACTTGGACATGCTGGCCCGCGACCCGGACGTGGACCGGCGCAAAGCCTATTTCGACGAGTTCCGCCTGACGCACCGCGCGCTGCCGGAGATCGCGCGGGACGCGGTGGACGCCGCGGTGACCTTCCTCGGCCGCCGGCTGTCCTTCCCGCTGATCATCTCCGCCATGACCGGCGGCGAGGGCCGCCGCATGCAGCGGATCAACCGCAACCTGGCGCTGGCGGCCGAGGCGGAAGCCGTGGGGCTGGGCGTCGGCTCGCAGCGCGTGATGTTTTCCCATCCGGCGGCGCGGCGCAGCTTCGAACTCCGGCCGTTCGCGCCGCACGCCCTGCTGCTGGCCAACCTGGGCGCCGTGCAGCTCAACTACGGGTTCGGTCTGGCGGAATGCCGCGCGGCCGTGGCGGCGGTGGGCGCCGACGCGCTGTGCCTCCACCTCAATCCGCTGCAAGAAGCCATTCAACCCGGGGGCGACACGAATTTCCACGGCCTGGCGGCGAAGATCGGGCGGATCGCCCGGGCCCTGCCGGTGCCGGTGATCGTCAAGGAGGTCGGCGCCGGACTGTCCCTGGCCGACGCGCAGCGGCTCGTGCGCCAGGGCGTGCGGATTCTCGACGTGGCCGGCGCGGGGGGCACCTCGTGGAGCCGGATCGAACATGGCCGCCGGCCCGCGGCGGAATCCGGCGACCAGCTCGGCCTGCTGTTCCAGGACTGGGGCGTGCCCACGCCCCAGGCGCTGCTGGCGCTTCGGCCGCTACGAGGGAAGGTCGCGCTGGTGGCCTCCGGCGGCCTGCGTTCGGGCCTCGACATGGTCAAGGCCGTGGTGCTGGGCGCGACCGTCTGCGGTATCGCTGCACCGTTCCTGGAACCCGCGCGCCGCTCGCCCGAAGCGGTCCGGGCGGTCATTCGCCGGCTGCGCCGCGAATTTGAGACCGCCATGTTTCTGTTGGGCTGCCGCCGTGTGGCGGACTTCCGCGGCGATCTGAGCCGGCTGCAGAACCATTCCGTCGGCGCGCGCCGGCCGGCAATACAGGTTTGACGGGCGGGCCGCGCATGCTATATTGTGAGGCCGTGATAAGGTATTTCTTCCATTTTCGATGGTGGATGTTGAGCGTGACCATGCTGGGTGTCCTCGTTGGCGCGGAGCATGCGCCGGCCCAGCAGACCAACAAACCACGCCGCGTCTTCAGCTATACCAGCCGGATTCACCTGGTGGACACACCGGCGACGGTGGCCGCGCCGGTGAACAAGGCCGAGGAGGCCATGGAACCGGAAGATAAAACCGCCGGCCTCGTGATGAACAGCGTGGAGACTCCGGCCCTGCATGCGGTTCCGCCGCGCCGGGTCAGCCTCAAAAAAGATCAGGACCGCGACAACGTGCCGTGGATTCTCCCGCCGCCGCAGACCGGCGACACCAACGGGCGGCCGGTCAAGGTCTCGGGTTGGGGCTGGCTGGTTGACGAGGTCGAGGCGCTGCGGAAATACAGCGATCCGATCTTCAACGAGCAGGAACCCGACGCCCCCTGGGCCGCAAAATCATCCTCAGCCGCGGAAGCCAACGACCCCGGTCGGGCGCACATCGGGTTGGTCTCGGATCATGGTTTTCAGCCCGCGTTGCCGCTGGACATGGCATCCAACCGCATGGAACAGGTGGTGAGCGACAGGAGTTTTGAAGATCTCAAGCGCCTCAAAACCGAACCCCCGCGGCAGACGCTGGATCTCGCCCGCCGTCCTGACCGGCTGGCGGACATGTCCGGTACCATCGAAACACTGGGTCTGGCCCGCATTACACCGGGACACCCGACGTTGGAGGGCCAGGCCCTACAGAAAAGCCCGACGTTGCTCTCCGAAATGATCAAGCCCTACATGGCGGACATGGCCGGCGGAATGACGCTCAAAAACCCTTCGTCGCCGTTGCTCGCCGCCCCCACGGCGGCACCTTCCCGGCTGGCCGGCGACGCGCTGAAGACGGCCACTTCGCGCTGGACGTTGCCGGGCAACACTCCGTTCGAGGTTTCACCGCCGGCCGCCGCTTCCCATTCGCCGGCGGACACCGCCGTAACACCCGGGACCGCCCCGCACGCGCTTCAGCCGGTGAGCTTTACCCCCACCACGCTCTACGCCAGCCCGTTGAACATCCTCCCGCCGGCCGGCGCCAGCCACTGACACACCGCCATCCGTTATGACGTCCGGCTCATTCCGCCCGGACAATGTCCGCACCCAGCGCGCGGAGTTTCTCCTCCACCCGCTCGTAGCCGCGGTCAATCATCTGGGCATTTTCAATGACGGTTTCGCCGCGGGCGCAGAGCGCGGCGATGATGAGCGCCATGCCCGCGCGGAGGTCCGGGCTGCTCAACGGCGTGCCGTGCAGCCGCGCGGGACCCGCCACCACCACGCGATGCGGGTCGCACTGCACGATGTGCGCCCCCATGTCCAGCAGGCGATCCACAAAATACATCCGGCTCTCGAACAACTTCTCGAAGAACAGCACGCTGCCGGCGGCCTGCGTGGCCAGCACAATGGCCACGCTCATCAGGTCCGAGGGAAACGCCGGCCAGATGCCGTCCGTGATCGTCGGCAGTTCGGCGCCCGGTTCCTGGCGGATGCGCAGGCGCCGCCGCGGCGCGAGCGCCAGCCGGTCCGGTTCCGCGGTCCACACCACGCCGAGTTTGCCGAACGTCCGCTGCATCACCGCCAGCGTAACCGCGTCCAGCGCGCCCGGCACCGTCAGCGTGCCGCCGGTGGCGGCGGCGGCGGCCAGGTAGCTGCCCAGTTCGATGTAGTCCGCACCGAGGGTGTGTTCCGCGCCGTGCAGTTGGGCCACGCCTTCGATGCGCAGGCGGTTGGTGCCCAAGCCGGTGATCCGCGCGCCCATGGCGTTCAGCAGTTCGCCGAGATCCTGCACGTGCGGTTCGCAGGCGGCGTTGAACAGCGTGGTGCCGCCCTCGGCCAGCACGGCGGCCATCAGCAGGTTCTCCGTCGCCGTCACGCTGGCCTCGTCCAGCAGGATGTCTGCGCCCCGGAGCTGGCGGCGGCGAAAGACATAATTCCGCCCGACCTCCGTCTGGATGCCGAGCGCCCGGAAGCCGTTGACATGCGTGTCCACCCGGCGGCGGCCGATGATGTCGCCGCCCGGGGGCGGCAGGACGGCGCGGCCATGCCGCGCCGCGAGCGGGCCGGCGAGCAGCAGGGAGGAACGGACACGCCGGCAGAGCGCCGGTGGAATCCAGCTTGACATAGGGCTGGAGGTCGGCCAGCGCATAGGTGCCATCGGAGGCCAGCTTGGTCTC